>JANOJK010000729.1:0-3356 GCA_031408165.1 Acidobacteriota bacterium
TTGCGCCCATTTCGGTCCCGCCGTGGTCTTCGGGTCCGTGATCATGAAGAAGATGAAGAGCTGGTACATCGGCCCCGTGATCGGCGCGACTTCGCTGAGGAAGGGGTGGCCGGTGAGCTGCGCCCGCAGGGCGGCGAAGAGCACAAACGACGCGACGTAGACCAGCGTAATGTGGATCCGGCCGACCATCCACAGGATGACCGTGCCGAACATCCACACGATGACCATCGGCAGCAGCGTGTTGCCCCACTGCACGCTGAGGCCCGCCACCGTGTCGGGCGCCAGCACGAGCATCGCGACGACGCCGAAATTCGTGGGGTTCCAGATGTGCCGCCCCTCGACGCGGAGGACGTACTTCGAGATGATCGAGATCGCCGAGCACAGGGCGTACGGCCAGAAGGCGGGCGAGCGCACCAGGATGCCGACGCTGATGCCCGAAATGTAAGCGCTGGCGAGATGGGGCCATTTGCCGTACAGCACCCGGGTGACCACCAGCTCGACGATGATGGCGGTGGCGATGGCGAGGAAGGTGCGCGACCAGCTCTCGAGAAAGCCGAAGGACAATTGTCCCGCGAGGAGCACGCAGGTGATGAGCGCGGGGGCGAGATAGCGGTGATCGAAGCGCACCCGGCGAGGCGCTGTCGGGGTTGCCGGGGACGTGCCGGCAATGGCGTCTGTCGTCATCCCGGTTCCTCGACTTTGTGAACGCGGTTGGTCTGCGGCTGCGTCAGCACCTGGACCTTGCCGGACGGCCAGCGCACGACGGCCTTCTCCACGGTGGCGCCGGCTCCGAGACCGAAGTGCAGGCGGCGCTGGTTCTGCGCGCAGAAGCCTGACCCGCCCGACACCTCCTGGACCTGCTGCTGGCCATTCCAGAACACGGTGACCTGGGCGCCGATGGCGCTGCGGTTCGTGCACGGGCTCGCGGGACTGTCCGGCCGGCAGCCGCCCTCGAGATCGAATCCCATCCACGCGCGGCCGGCCGCCACCTCGTTGCGGTACAGCAGCAGCGGCCCGCGCTGATTGGCGACGATCACATCGAGCACGCCGCGGTTCGACAGATCGGCGACCGCGACCGCCCTCCCGTCGTAGCGGTCGGTGGCGCCGACCATCTGGGCGACGTCGAGGAACCGGCCCGCGCCGTCGCTGATCCACACCTTCTTCTGCTGGTAGCCCGCCAGGCTCCGGGTCCCCATGGCCGGCCAGTTCCGCGCGTCGGAGATCACCATCCTGTTCCCGCCGGCGATCTTCGAGAAATCGTACCAATAGCTCTCTTTGCGCGACGCGGATACGTAGCCGTTGACGAGATAGAGATCGAGAAACCCGTCGTTGTTCAGGTCGGCGAACTGCGCGCCAAAGCTCCATCCGCCGAGGTCCACGCCCATCGAGCGCGCGAGGTTTTCATACCGCGGGATCCCCTCGTCCGGGCCCGAGGGCACCCAGAGGTTGTTGCCCTGCAGGAGAATCCCTTCCTCGGAGATGTTCGATACGTAGATCGCGAAGCGCCCCTGGTTGAGCACGTCGCCGACCGACGCGTTCATGCCGCTCTTGGGCGCGTAGCCCACGCCGGCGTCACGGCCGATCTCTCGAAACCGGCCACCATCATTGGCGAACAGCTCCGACACGCCGTAGTCGTTGGCGATGAAGAGATCCGGATAGCCGGTGCCGCGCAGATCGGCGGCGACCGCCGCCAGCGCCCAGCGCCGGGACGCGAGACCGGCCGGCGCGCTCACGTCCTCGAATCGTCCGCCCCCGAGATTCCGGAACAGGTACTTGCGCCCGCCGTTGTTGGCGTACTCGAAGCTTTCCGGCATCATGCGGGTGTCGGCGAGCTTCCAGAGGTTGATGGACTCGGGGTAGTAGCCGCCGGCGAAAAGATCGAGGCGTCCGTCGCGATCGAAGTCGAGCCACACCGCGGTGTTGATGTTGGCCCAGGCGGGGAGTCCCGCCGTGGCCACCGGCGTGAAGCCCTGTCCGCGATCGTTGTGAAAGAGCTCGGGGCGGCCCCAGCGATAGAGGAACAGATCGTCGAAGCCGTCGTTGTCGTAGTCGCCCCAGACGGCGCCCATCGACACGCCCGTCTCGGCGTGATTGAGATCCGCCACGCCCAGCCGCCCGGCCTCGTCCGCGAAGGCGCCGTTCCCGCGGTTCTTGAACAGCCGGTTCCTGGAGCCCTCCTTGCTGTTGGTGACATAGAGATCGGGCAGCCCGTCCCGGTCGACGTCGACGACCGAGACCGCGGCGCCCATCGAGGCGACCTGCGGCATGATGTGCGCGAGCCTGGCGTCGAGCGTCGGCGCCTCGTGCACGAAGTCGAGCCCGGATGCCTTCGCCGATTCCGTCAGGTGAAAACCGTACTGCGCCAGGCTATTCACCTGCCCGGACGCGGCAGGTGCGCTGGCCGGCCGGCTGAACCGCCGCACCAGGAACGGCGTGAGCAGCAGTCCCACGAAGATGACGGCGAGCACACCCCGGGCGTAGCGCTTCATGGATTCTTCGGTCCGGGCCTGCTCGCGGCTGATGGGGCGCGAAGCGCGTTGCGAAGGGTGTCGGGTGTTACGTACCGCGTATGGTAATCGGCGAAGTCGCGCGCGTGCCGCCGGTATACCGGATCGTCCTCGAGCCCCCGCGGCGGCGCGTCGTATCGGCCTGTCCGGTGCGTCGGCAGCGGCAGCACCGTGCCTGAGAAGCTCGTATTGAAGTCGCCGTCCTTCACCCAGCCGTCTCCTATTACGATGAAGTCGCGAACCAGTCCGCGCGCCGGCGCCGGCACCTCGGGAAAGCGGAGGCGCAGCTCGTCGCCGGCATTCATGATGACGTATCGGTCGTCGACCGCCCGCAGCAGTTCCCCGACGTCGCCGAATCGCGTGTAGTAGCCCTCGAGATCCCGCCAGCGAGGACTGGTCCCCGCCAGCGCGTAACGCGGGCGCTCGGGCACGCTGGAGGCCGGGGCCTCGGTCACGGAGTAACCGCGATAGGAGAGATCCGCGCTCAGCAGGTCGAGCCGGCGAGGCTGCACCTGAACGTCCGGCCGCCCGGCCGCCCATCCCAGTTTGTCCCAGAAGATCTCGAGGTTGGTCGCGAGGCGCAGACGTCGTGGCCCGGCCGCGCCGAAGAGTCCCGTCAGGTCCACGAGAATGGTCTTGTCCTTTCCCGAGGGAAAGCCGAGACCCTTGCGGACCTCCCGGAAGCGGCCCGCCGCGTCAGACACGTGCAGCGACAGCCCCTCGGGCGCGGCATGCGCGCCCTGTGCAATCGCGACGTTGATCGAGCTGTCGGTGGGATGGATCCACCCCTGGGCCACCAGCCACAGAGGGCCGGTGCGGGGCGCCTCGGCCGGCAGCTCCATTTCCACG
>JANOJK010000736.1:0-2103 GCA_031408165.1 Acidobacteriota bacterium
ATTACCAGCAGCGCAGCCGATCGTTCGAGATGCTGGCGGCCGGTTCCGGCGCGCAGGTCATCGGCGCCACCGGCGCCCTGACGGGCAACGGCGGATCGCCCGAGCGCGTCGACATCTCCCCCGTCACCGCCAACTTCTTCCCGCTGCTCGGCGTCGACCCAATCCACGGCCGTCATTTCACCGCCGAGGACGAGGCGGTGGGCGGTCCCAGAGTCGTCATGCTCAGCTACGGCCTGTGGCAGCGCCGGTACGGCGGCGACCCCGCCATCGTCGGCCGCACCATCCGTCTCGACGGCCTGGATCAGACCGTCGTCGGCGTCCTGCCGAAGGCGTTCCGCCTGTGGCTGCCTGCCGAAGCCTTTCTCATCACCGATTCGCAGATCTGGAAGCCGCTCCAGTACAACTACGCCAACCAGCCGCCGCGTAACTTCACGCTGTTCACGGTGCTCGGCCGCCTGAAACCCGGCATCACCTTCGCGCAGGCCCAGGCGGAGATGTCCGGGATCGCGGCCCAGCTCAGGGCGGAGCACCCCGTGCTCCGGGACGGCGACATGCGCATCCGCGTCGTCCCGCTGCAGGACGATGTGGTGAAGCACGCGCGGCGTGCCATCGTGTCGCTGTTCGTGGCGGTGGGGTTCGTGCTGCTGATCGCGTGCGCCAACGTGGCGCACCTGCTGCTCGCGCGTGCGACGTCGCGGGAGCGGGAGATGGCGGTCCGCGGAGCGCTCGGCGCCACGCGGACGCGGCTGCTGCGGCAACTGGCGGTCGAGAGCCTGGTTCTCGCGGCCGGCGGCTGCCTCGTCGGCCTGATCGTGGCCCGCGCGGGCACGCAGGCGCTCGCGATCCTCGATCCGTCCAGGCTGCCGATCCTCCAGGCCGTGCAGATCGACGGGACGGCGCTCGTCTTCGCCGCCGGCGCCAGCGCGCTGACGGCGATCCTGTTCGGCGTCGTCCCGGCGCTGCGGGTGGCGGGCGTCAACCTCACTCACACGCTGCGCGCGACCGGCTCGGCCTCCGGCGCGCAGGTGCGGCTGCGCGGCGTTCTAATGATCGGCGAGATGGCGCTGGCGCTCGTGCTGCTCATCGGCGCGGGGCTGATGATCCGCAGCTTCGCCGCGCTGCAGCAGGTGCGCCCCGGCTTCGACCCCGCCGGCGTGCTGACGTTCCGCATGGCCCTGCCCCTGGCGAAGTACACGAACCCGCAGATGCGGCTCGCATTCGTGCGCGAGATGGAGCAGCAGATTCGAGCGATTCCGGGCGTCACCGAGTTCGGCTATATCTCGCAGCTGCCGCTGACGGGCAGCGGCGCCCTCTTTCCCTTTGCGTATAACGAAGCGACTGCGCGCAACTGGGAGAGCGAGACGTCGGACGGCCGCTTCGTCTCGCCGGGGTACTTCCGGGCGATGGGCACGCGGCTGCTCGCGGGACGCGTCTTCGACCACCACGACACGCCGCAGCAGAACGCGATCATCGTCGACGACACGCTCGCCGCCCGCGCGTGGCCGGGCGAGAACGCCGTGGGCAAGCGGCTGCAGATCGGCCCGAACGGTTCGCCCAACAATTTCGCGGAAGTCATCGGTGTCGTCGAACACATCCGCGCGCACGACCTGTCCCGCTCCGTGCGCCCGCAGATGTACCGGGCCGTCGGCGCCGGCGGGCGCCTCGGCGTCGTCGTCCGCGCCGCCGTCGATCCCTCGTCGCTCGCACCGCAGGTCGATCGCGTGATGAAGCGCCTGGATGCGGACATGCCGCTCGATCACCTGCAGCCGATGACGGCTTACATGGACGCCGCGCTCGGCCAGACGCGGCTGAACCTGGTCGTGATGACGTTCTTCGGGGGCGCGGCGCTGCTGCTGTCGTGCGTGGGGATCTACGGGGTGTTCTCGTACGCGGTGAGCCAGCGCACGCGCGAGATCGGGATCCGCATGGCCCTCGGGCAGGACGCGCGCAGCATCCGCAACCAGGTGCTCGTGGAGGGGATCCGGATGACCGCCATCTCGACGGTCATCGGCTTGGCGGCCGCCACGCTCCTCGGCCGCAGCGTCGCGGCGCTCCTCTATGGGGTGAAGCCCTTCGACCCGCTGACGTTCGCCACGATGGCCG
>JANOJK010000742.1:0-8741 GCA_031408165.1 Acidobacteriota bacterium
AATCCGACACGTTCGATCCGCTGCGCTCGATCACGCCCGCCGCTTCATGGCCCATCACCAGCGGCGGAATCCTGCGGCCCGTGATTCCCGTGTAACCGTGGATGTCGCTCCCGCAGATGCCGCAGGCGCGCACGCGCACGAGGACCTCATCGTCAGCCACGTCCGGCACCGGCATCTCCGACATCGAGAGCCGTCCGTATTCCGTCAGCAGGAGCGCCTTCATAGGAAGCGCTGGAACTGCTGCCACACGGTCATGGCCGCCAGGAACCCGAAGAACAGCATCGCCCACACGAGCGCGCCGAACCTCAAGGGACGGATGCGGATCGGCGGGGGCAGATAGCGGCGATTCAAGCGAATGAGCAACCCTGAGTACAGGAACATCATCGTCCCGCCGACGCTGGCCGAGATGACCAGCAGCACCATCGGCTGATTCAGACCGATCAGGATGATGCCGCACCCGATGCCGACGAGGCCCCACACCAGCCAGAAGTACAGGCGGCTCTCCGTTACCGGCGAGTCCCGAAGGTAGGTGGATTTCAAGACGTCGGCGGTCAGCCGGCTGGTGTAGTCGGTGATGCCCATGGCCGACCCGAACAACGAGAACGCGCCCGTCGCCCAAAACAGCACGCCGAACCACGGCGCCACCATGGTCTGCAGGCGTTCTCCTTCGATCTTCAGGAAACCGACGTTGTTCGGCAACCCTGGCTGACCGTACAGAGTCGAGTGCGCGAGCATGGACGTGAGGATGATGGTCACAATGCTCACGGCCGCGAACGTCGCTGTCTGCTCGACGTTCGCGAAGCGCCACCAACGCTGCCACCGGACCATGTTCTCGACGGTCGGCTCGAACGTGTAGGACCTGACTTCGCTCGCCGCCGCGATCTCTTCACCGGTGACGGGACTGACCAGGCGAGGCACGTACTTCCCCATCCCGAAGCCCTTGTCGCGAATCCAGTTGCTCTGGCAGAGATTCTGCCCGCCGCCGGCGCCGGCGAACGCGGCAGCGCCGAGCAGCAGCGCAAAACCGAGCTGGCCCGGGACGGTGCCGACCGACGCGAGTCCGCCCGGCAGCGCCCGCCACGTGTCGCCGGTGATGGCGAGCGCCACCGCCAGCACGACCAGCGCGAGGACGAGCGCCACCTTGACGAAGATCAGCCGCTCCAGCGCGACGTAGACGACCGGCGCCATCGTCAGCGCGACGCCGATGACCAGCAGGATCCCAATCGCAATCACGATGGGGCTGCCGCCGAACAGGAACGTCACCAGCGTGGCGGAGCTGAGGGCCCACCCGGGCCACAGGTTGGCGAAGTAGACGAGGACGGCGAACACCAGGCCCCAGTGCTTCCAGGATCTGTTGAAACCGGTGAGCGCGGTTTCCCCCGTCGCCAGGGTGTAGCGCTCGATCTCCATGTTGAGGAAGAGCTGCGTGACGATGCCGAGGACGGCGGCCCACAGGAACACGAGCCCCACCTGCGACGCGATGTAGGGCCACAGGATGAACTCGCCCGACGAAATGCCGACGCCCGCCGCGACGACGCCGGGGCCGACGATGCGCCAGAGATTGCGCGGAGGTTCAGGCAGATCCCGAACCTCCGGCGCGGGTAGAAAAGACATCAGAGCAGGTTCTCGAGGTTCTCGAGGTTCTCAGGGTTCGAACCCCGCGAACCACGAGAACCCCTGAGAACCCTGAGAACCGTCAGAACCCCTACCAAACGATCTTGAACCCGAGCTGGATGTCTCGCGGCAGGTTGTTCTGGCTCGTGACCTTGCCGAAATTGGCGTTGGTCGGATCGGTGTTCGCGTCGTTGAACACGACGCGGTTGAACACGTTCAGGAACTCGATGTTGAGCTGCGCGCGGACGCGGCCGCCGATCGGCACCTGCTTGACGAACGACATGTCCCACAGGTTCAGGAACGGGGTTCGCACGCCGTCGAGCCGCGACGGGAAGTAGCGGATGTTGCTCGCCAGGCGGATGCGCTGGTCACCCCGCTGCTTGGCAGGGTCGTCCACGCCGCCCGTCTGCGCCGGCGTGTCGTGGAAGTAGAACCCGCTCAGATCGAACACCGGTGCGTCGCTATCGTCCGAATACTTCGCCTTGAGCGTCTTCGGATCGCCGTTGAAGTACAGGTTGCCGAAGCCAATCGGACGCCCGCTCTGGAGCTGGCCGAGCGCGTTGACGCTCCAGCCGCCGATGAGCGCGTTCACGACGCCCGACGAACTGCCGCCCCAGCGGCGCCCCTGTCCGAACGGCAGTTCGAAGAGGAAGCTGCCGGTGACGCGATGCGGCACGTCGTCGCCCGAGAGCCGCCTCTCGAATTCCGTGTCGGTGGGATTCAACCGGGACACCCGCTCGGTGAAATGGGAGAAAGTGTAGGTCCCCATGACCGAGTAGCCCTTGCTGAACCGGCGTTCCAGCCGCACCTGCGCGGAGTCGTACTGGCTGGTGCCACCCGAGCCGTTGGTCGGCACGTTGTTGAATTGCGGGAACGGCCGCAGCAGCTGCGAGCGTGCGACGTTCGCACCGGTGAAGCCGGTCGGCAGGAGGCCCGCGAACGGGTTCGGCACGTTCGCGCCGAGCAGGTCGATGACCGCCTGGTCACGCACCGGGTTGCTCGAGAGGTACTGGGCCGGCACGGCATTCAGCTCCTCGTCGGTCGTGAGGTTGTAGCCATGGCTGCCGGCGTACCCGAATTCGAGCAGCCACTGCGCGGGGAGCTCCCGCTGCACGTTCACGAGGTAGCGCGAGAGCTGCGCGTTCTGGAATTCGAGCGGGGCGAACCGCGCCAGGCTCTGGCCGAGGAAGGTGTTCGGGCCGAGCCCATTGCCGGCCGGCGCGAGCACCCCCGACGGGTAGGGGTTGTTCAGGGTCGAAATGAACGTCAGGCCGCGATCCTGCGTCGCGGTGAACGGCGTGGACTGCGAGTAGCCGATCTGGTTGATGCCGTTCGAGAAGACGAACGGCGACGTGTAGATGCCCCATCCACCGCGGACGACGGTACGGTCGTTCAGCTTGTAGGCAAAGCCGACCCGCGGCTGGATGTTGTTGGTGTCCGTGTTCCAGATGCCGCGCGCGCTGTCTGAGGCAAACCCGACGCCGCCGCGAGCCCGCCAGGCGGATGCGGGGATCTGCGCGATCGGGTTGGCCGCGTATCTCGCCTCGGCCGCCGTGCTGATCGAGAGCAGCGCGTTGGGATCGAAGCCACGGACGTTGCCGTTCTCCGCTTCGGTCGGGGCTCCTTCGTAGTCGTAGCGGAGGCCGAAATTGAGCGTCAACTTCGACGAGATTTTCCAATCATCCTGCACGAACAGCGCGTGGTACCACGAGTCGTTCCTGCGCGTGGCATTGCGCTCGATGGCGCCGCCGGTCGGGAACCCCGCGAGGAACGTTGCGACGTCCTGCCAGTTCTGCGCCGCGGAGTTGTCGGCCTGCCGGGTGAACGCCGCGTTGTTGCGCGCCAGGTAGTCGCCCGCCTGGCGGCCGAGGTTCTCGCCGAGTTCGTGGTAAAGCCTCATGTCGTAGCCCGCGCGCACCGAGTGGTTCCCCATCAGGCGCGTGTAGGTCGGCTGGAAGGAGTAAATCGTGTGAGTCGTGTTCCCGCCAAGACTATCGCCGATGTCGCTGATCGTGTCGAAGTCGAAGAGCGGGAAGTACCGGGCGCTGCCGAACTGGGCCGTCGTTGCGGGCGAGAAGCCGAGCGACGCCGGATCGAAGTCCCCCTCGTGCTGGCGGATGTTGGGCTCGCCGAACCGCTGCCACCCCGCGCGGACGTCCCACAGGCTCGAGGACGTCTGCGTCCAGGTGTGGTTGTAGGTGAAGCCGTCGTTCTTGCGGAACAGGAAGTTGCCCCTCGGCACCAGGCCGTTCACCTCGCCGTAGATCGCGTTGCGCGACTCGCGGCGGTCGTTGCGCGTGTAGCGCGCCATGATGTGCTGCTTCGAAGTGAGCGTGTGATCGACCCGGGTCGAGACCGAATAGAAATCATCCGTGCGCGGGTTGGAGTAAAAGAAGTTGTCCTGCCCCGTCGCGCTGCCGGGCTGGTTGGGCAGCGGGTAGTAGCTCAGCACCTTCTGCGCGATGGGGTTGAGACGCCCCGTCGGGATGATGTTGCCTGCGAACGGCTGGCGGACGACGTTCGCGCCGACCGTCTGCGCGGTCAGCGGGTCGTAGATGACAATGCCCTGCGCCAGCAGCGCCGAGAAGTCGCCGTTGCGCATCGCCTGCGTCGGGACCGTCTGCGACAGCGGCTCCGGGAAATTGTCGTACAGCCATTCGACCGCGCCGAAAAAGAACGTCTTGTCGTGCCCGTCGAACAGGCCGGGGATCACCACCGGCCCGCCGAGCGTGAAGCCGGGGCGCTTGTACCCGAGCTTCGGCTTCTGGGTCCCGGCCTTCAGCACGAAGAAGTCCGTTTCGGCGAGCTTCTCCGACCGGTAGTAGGTGTAGCCGGAGCCCTTCAGCGAATTGGTGCCGCTCTTCAGCGTGACGTTGACGGTCGCGCCGGCGGTGTGCCCGCTCCCGGCGTCGAAGCTCGCGGTCTCGACCTTGAACTCCTGCACGGCGCCGGCGGGGGGCACAAACGCCACGCGCCTTCCACTGGCCATGTTCGGCGAACCGTCGAGCGAGAACTCGTTGCCGCCGGAGGCGCCGCCGGTGACGATGCCGGACGTGCCGCCGTTGTCGAACGGCCGGGAGAACTTCAGGTCGCCGTTGTAGGTGATGCCCGGCGCGAGCCTGGCGAGCGCGAACGGGTTGCCGTCGGACAGCGGCATCATCGAGATCGTCTTCTCGCTGATCACCTGTCCCGTGGATCCGGAGGTCGTCGCCAGCATCGGCGACTCCGCCGTGACCGACACGGTTTCCTCCATCCGCCCCACGTCGAGCGTCATGCTGACGTCCAGCTTGTCGCCGATGCGCACCTCGAGCCCCGGCCGCGACACCTTCTTGAAGCCGGAGAGCTCCGCCGTCACGGTGTAGGTGCCGGGATTGAGGAACAGGATCGAAAAGTCCCCTTCCCCGTTCGTGGTCGTCGACGACGCGACGTTGGTGGCGACGTTGGTCGCCGTGACCGTCACGCCCGGCATGCGGCCGGATGACGAGTCGACAATGCGGCCCGTAATCGCGCCGCGGAAGTCCTGGGCCGACACGTTCAGAGATGTCGCGGCAAGCGCGAGCACCACGCAGAGAAACCGTTTCATCGCCCCCCCTTAAAGACCGGAAACCGGATCTCACTTTAGACCACACTTTACGTCAAAGTAAATTCAATTACTTTGACTTTACCGCTAAAGTATGGAATATTCCGCCCGCCCGATGTTCGACCTCCAGGGAAAAACCGCGCTCGTGACCGGGGCGGGCTCGGGAATCGGCGCCGCCATCGCGACGCTGTTCGCGCGCCGCGGTGCAGCCGTCGCGGCCGTGGATCTGGATGCCGCGGCGGCGGACGCGATCGCCGGCGACATCTCCGCCGCGGGCGGCACCGCCGCCAGCTACGAGTGCGACGTCTCGAACGCCGCGTCGGTCGACGCCCTCTTCCGCGCCGTCATCGCCAGGAACCCGCGGCTCGACATCCTCGTCAACAACGCGGGCATCGCGCATATCGGCACCATTGAGCAGACGACCCCGGAGGATCTCGACCGCGTCTACCGGGTCAACGTGGTCGGGGTGTACCTGTGCGCGCGCGCCGCGGTGTCGATCATGCTCCGCCAGGGGGCGGGCGTGATCCTGAACATGGCGTCCATCGCGTCCCTCATCGGCCTGCCCGACCGCTTCGCGTACTCGATGTCCAAGGGGGCCGTGCTGACGATGACCCGATCGATCGCGGCCGACTACATGAAGCGCGGCATCCGGTGCAACTGCATCTGCCCGGCCCGGATCCACACCCCGTTCGTCGACGGGTACCTGGCGGCCACCTATCCCGGGCGCGAAGCCGAAATGATGAAGACGCTCTCGGAGTACCAGCCGATCGGCCGCATGGGGCGGCCGGAGGAAGTCGCGAGCCTCGCCCTGTATCTCTGCTCCGACGAATCGGCCTTCGTCACCGGCCAGGCGTATCCGCTCGACGGCGGGGTCACCGCCACATGAAGCTCGCGCGGTTCGGCGAGATCGGATCGGAGCGGCCAGGCGTGCTCCTCGACGACGGCACCCGCGTCGACGCCTCGGCGTTGGTCCGCGACTACGACGAAGCCTTCTTCGGCAGCGACGGGATCCGGGCGCTCGGCGCGTGGATGACCGATCGCGGCGCGTCGGCGCCGAGAGTGCCGCGCGACGCGCGCATCGGCGCCCCCCTCGCCCGGCCCAGCAAGATCGTCTGCATCGGCCTCAACTTCCGCGACCACGCGGCGGAAAGCCACATGGATCCGCCGCTCGAGCCCGTGCTGTTCTTCAAGGCGACGACGGCCCTCGCGGGCCCGGACGACCCGGTGATGATCCCGCGCGGCGGCACGAAGCTGGACTGGGAGGTCGAGCTCGCCGTCGTGATCGGCGCGAAAGCCTCCTACGTGGACGAAGCGCGCGCCCTGCACCACGTCGCGGGCTACGCGCTGCACAACGACTACTCGGAGCGTGCCTTCCAGCTGGAACGCGGCGGGCAGTGGGTGAAGGGCAAGAGCGCCGACACGTTCGCGCCGATCGGCCCCTTCCTCGCGACTCGCGACGACATCCCCGACCCGCAGGCGCTCGGGATGTGGCTGACCGTCAACGGCGTCGTGCGGCAACAGAGCACCACCGCGAACATGATCTTCAGCGTGCCGGCCCTCGTCAGCTACGTGAGCCAGTTCATGACGCTGCTGCCCGGCGACGTGATCAGCACCGGCACGCCGGCAGGCGTGGCGCTCGGCATGAAACCGGCGCCCGTGTATCTCCAGCCCGGCGACGTCGTCGAGCTGGGGATCGACGGGCTCGGCCGATCGCGGCAGGCGGTGGTGGCGCATTCATGAGGACACACCTCCTCATGGTGGATCTCAAGGACGATCCTGCCGTGATCGCCAGCTACACGGAGCATCACCGCGGGGTGTGGCCCGAGGTGCTGGGCAGCCTGAGACGCGCCGGGATCGCCGGCATGGAGATCTACATCCTGGGCCGCCGGCTGGTGATGATCGTGGACACGGACGGCCGCGACCTCCAGAGTTGCTTCGCGGCGCACGCCGCCTCGGACCCGCGCATCGCCGAGTGGGAGTCGCTGATGAAGTCGATGCAGGAGCCGCCGCCAGGCGCCGGACCTGGCGAGTGGTGGGCGATGATGCTGCCGGTCTTCCGCCTCGACGCGACCGGGGACGCCGCCGCCCACCCGGAGCCCGCGCGCCGGGCGTGACCGTGTCCGGCCTCACCCAGGCGTGGCCGCGGCCGAGCCGTCCGCTCCCCATCGTCATCATCGGCGCCGGCGCCATCGTCCGGACCGCGCACCTCCCCGTCTATCGGCGCCTCGGCTATCCCGTCGCCGGGATCCTCGACATCGACGCGGAGCAGGCGCGCGCGGCCGCGCGCGACTTCGCGATCGCGACGATCTATCCGTCACTGGGCGACGCGGTACGCGAGGCGCCAGTGGTGTTCGACGTCGCCGTCCCCGGGGATCAGATCATCGGCATCCTCGAGCAGCTGCCGCGCGGATCCGCCGTGCTGATCCAGAAGCCGATGGGGCCCGATCTCGCCACGGCGGTCCGCATTCTCGCCACGTGCGTGGACCGGGAGCTCGTGGCCGCGGTGAACTTCCAGTTGCGGTTCAGCCCCGGTATGCTGGCGCTCCACGACCTGGTGACGCGCGGCGTGCTCGGGACGATCGTCGACATCGACGTGCGCATCGTCATCCAGCAGCCCTGGCACCTGTGGACCTTCCTCGAACGCGCGCCGCGCGTCGAGGTGCCGTATCACTCGATCCACTATCTCGACGCCATCCGGGGGTTCGCCGGGGAGCCCGCGGGGGTGTATTGCAAGAGCGTCGGACACCCGTCGTTCCCAGGGCTGCGGGACGCGCGCAGCTCGATCATTCTCGACTACGGCGACCGGCTGCGCTGCGCGCTCGTCCTCAATCACACGCATGGCGCCGGGCCGAAGCACAGGGCGTCGCAGCTCATCGTCGAGGGGCTCGACGCGGCCGTGCGGCTCACGTGGGGCGTGAATCTCGACTACCCCGCCGGGCCGGCGGATACGATGGAGATGTACGCACGTCAGGACGGATGGACAGATGTTCCCCTGCGCGGATCGTGGTTCATCGAGGCGTTCGAAGGGCCGATGTCGAACCTGCAGCGGTTCGTGGCCGGGGAAGACACGACGCTCGTGGGCGCGGCCGGCGACGCGATCAGAACCATGGCCCTCGTGGAGGCGTGCTACGAATCGAGCGCACGCGGCGGCACGCCAGTGCCAGACTTCTGACACGCACATGAGCGCAGCGAATGAGCCACGCGAACGGAGCGGGGTCGGGGTCGATACCCATCAACATTTCTGGGTGTACAACCCCGCCGAGTACGGCTGGATCGACGACACGATGACCGTCCTGCGGCGCGATTTCCTGCCGCGAGACGCCGAGCGCGAGATGGCCGCCGCGGACGTTCGCGCCGCGATCGCCGTGCAGGCACGACAGACGCTCGAGGAAACGCGGTGGCTGCTGGATCTGGCGGACCGTCATCCGTTCATCGCCGGGGTCGTCGGCTGGGTGGATCTGCAGGCTCCGGGCGTGGACGGGGATCTCGAGCGCCTCTCGCAGCATCCCCGACTCGTCGGCATCCGCCACATCGTACAGGGGGAACC
>JANOJK010000793.1:0-2590 GCA_031408165.1 Acidobacteriota bacterium
ACCATCTTCATGGCCTTCGTGATCTGCTGGGTCGACTTGACCGCTCTGATGCGGCGCCGAATGTCTAGTAAGGACGGCATATACCAACGTTTCTCAAACGTGGAACGTCGAATGCTGAATGCTGAACATTCCCGCGTTCAACATTCAGCGTTCAGCATTCAACATGTCACGCCACCGCCGCCTTGTTCGCGGCGGCGAAGGTCTTGCCGAACTCTTCCAGCGCCTGATTCAGCTCCGGCTTGATAGTGTCGTCGATCGCCTTCTTCTCGGCGAGCTGCGACAGGAGCGACGCCTTGCGCGTGTCGAGGAACTTGTAGAGCTCCATCTCGTACGCGCGCACCTGCTCGACCGCAACCGGATCGAGGTACCCGTTGGTCGCGGCGTAGATGATGACGACCTGCTTCTCCACCGTCAGCGGCTGGTACTGGAGCTGCTTGAGCACTTCGACGAGCCGGCGCCCGCGATTGAGCTGGTTCATCGTCGACTTGTCGAGGTCGGAGCCGAACTGCGCGAAGGCGGCGAGCTCGCGGTACTGCGCCAGGTCGAGGCGCAGCGTGCCGGCGACCTGGCGCATGGCCTTGACCTGCGCGGACCCGCCGACGCGGCTGACCGAGTTGCCGACGTTGATCGCGGGGCGGACGCCCTGGTGGAACAGGTCCGACTCCAGGAAGATCTGCCCGTCGGTGATCGAGATGACGTTGGTCGGGATGTAGGCGGAGAGGTCACCGGCCTGCGTCTCGATGATCGGCAGCGCCGTGAGCGATCCGCCGCCGAGCTCCTTCTTCAGTTTCGCCGCGCGCTCCAGGAGGCGCGAGTGGAGGTAGAAGACGTCCCCCGGGTAGGCCTCGCGGCCCGGCGGGCGGCGCAGCAGGAGCGAAATCTCGCGATAAGCCTGCGCGTGCTTCGAGAGGTCGTCGTAAATGACCAGCGCGTGCTGCCCGCCGTCGCGGAAGTACTCGCCCATCGTGCAGGCCGAGTACGGGCTGAGGTAGAGCAGCGGCGCCGGATCCGACGCGCCGGCGGACACGACGATGGTGTATTCCATCGCGCCCGCCTCGGCGAGCGTCCGCACGACCTGCGCGACCGTCGACTGCTTCTGGCCGATCGCGTTGTAGATGCAGATGACGTCCTGACCGCGCTGGTTGATGATCGCGTCGACCGCGACGGCGGTCTTCCCCGTCTGCCGGTCGCCGATGATCAGCTCGCGCTGGCCGCGGCCGATCGGGACCATCGCGTCGATCGCCTTGAGGCCGGTCTGCAACGGCTCCTTGACGGGGGACCGATCCACGACGCCGGGCGCCATGCGCTCGATCGGCATCGACTTCTTGGAGACGATCGGGCCCTTGCCGTCAATCGGCTGGCCGAGCGCGTTCACGACGCGCCCCACGATCTCGGGACCGACCGGCACGGAGATGATGCGGCCGGTCCGCTTGACCGTGTCCCCTTCCTTGATCTCGGTGTAGTCGCCGAGGAGCACGGTGCCGACGCTTTCCTCTTCGAGGTTCAGCGCGATGCCGTAGATGCCGTGCGGGAACTCGAGCATCTCGCCCGCCATCGTGTTCTCGACGCCGTGCACGCGCGCGATGCCGTCACCCACCGAGACGATCGTCCCGACCTCGGCCACGTCCACGTCGACGGCATAGCTGCCGATCTGGTCGCGGATGATTTTCGAGATTTCTTCAGCTTTGATGTTCATATGTGATCAACGACTGTTTCATCTTCTGGAGCTGGGTGGTGATGCTGCCGTCGTACACGGTGCTGCCGAGGCGCGTCACGACGCCGCCGATGATCGACGGGTCGACCCGGGCGTCGAGCATGACCTTCCGCCCGGTGGCCTTCGCGAGTCCCTCCTCGAGCGCCCGTAGCGTCGCGGGCGAGAGCGGGATGGCGGTGGTCACCTCGCCGCGCACGATCTTCAGGTGATCCATGACGCGCCCCACGTAGGCGCGCGCAATCGCCGGAAGCAGCGTCAGCCGATCCTTCTCGGCCAGGATGACGACCAGCTTCGCGAGCGGCGGAGTGATCCCGCCCGCGCGCTCGACCAGCGCGCCGGCCAGCGCCTTCTTCTTCGACACCGGGATCGCCGGATTCCTCAGGACGTGCGCCAGCGCCTCGTTCGCGAAGAGATCCGCGAACCCCTGAAGCTCCCCCTGGACCTTCTCGACCGCGGAGTCGCCGCCCTCCTTGAGGACGACATCGAACAGCGCGCGGGCGTAGCGTCCGGCGGCCACCCCGGCGGTCACTGGCGCGCCCCCCCTCGACCGCGCTGGGGGCTGGCCTGGAGCTGCGAGGCGTAGCGATCGACGAGACGCGCCTGGTCGTCGGGCGTGATCGACGTCCGGATGCGTTGGGAGGCGACCGTGACGGCGAGGTCCGCCGCGACCTCGAGCAGCTCGCGCTTGGCGACCCGCAGCCGCATGTCGATCTCGCGCCGCGTCTGCTCGAGCAGGCGCTGCCGCTCGGCCTGAGCGTCCTGTTCGATGCGGGCGCGCTCGGCGACCAGGTCCTCGGCGCCGCGATGCTTCAGCGCCTCGAGCTCGGCCGGGAGCGCCGCCAGCTTCGCGTCGATCTCCGCCAGTTGCCGCGAGGC
>JANOJK010000800.1:0-3307 GCA_031408165.1 Acidobacteriota bacterium
ATTACCAACGCCGCGTCGGATTCCTCATCGGCCGCCGGCGGCGACACGGACGAGTCCCGCCGCCGACGACGAACGAGCGAAGGCGCCGACGAGCTCACGCCGGGACCGGCGGACGTCCGCCGCAACAGCGGAGCCACCGGCATTGACATGGGGGCGGGAGGCAACGGAACGGACATCGACTAGAAACCGCATCCTGCCGGTGAGCCTGGCGACGGGCGAACGCGGCCGGCGCTGTCACAATCGTGCACAGGAGGGCAGGAGGTCAGGAGTTTGATAGCCGATTTCTCCTGATCTCCCAGCCTCCTGTCTGCCAATCCATTACGATCCTGGCGCTCGGCTTCGCGGAGATGGGGCCGGTATAATCGGGCCATGCCCCGTACCGCCGCGCCCGAGACGTGGGGACGCTCGACCGTCCGCACCGCCTGTCCGCTCGACTGCCCTGACGCGTGCACGCTGGACGTGACCGTCGAGAACGGTCGCGTCGTGAAGATTGACGGCGGCGACGACAATCCGGTCACCAGGAACTTCATCTGCGCGAAAGTCCGGCGATTCGCCGATCGCGTCTATGGCGAAGACCGCGTCCTCTACCCGTCCGTGCGCCAGGGTGCGAAAGGGGCGGGCACCTACGTGCGCGTGACGTGGGACGAGGCGCTCGATCTCATCGCGCGCCGCATGTCGGACATCAAGACCGCCGACGGCGGCGAAGCGATCCTGCCCTACTACTACGGCGGCTCGAACGGCCTGCTCACGCAGAACACGAACGACGCCGAGCTGTGGCGGCGATTCGGCACGTCGCGCCTGGCGACGACCATCTGCGCGGCCCCCACGGGTGCGGCGAGTCTCGCCCTCTACGGAAAGATGCCGACGGTCGTGTACCAGGACTATCCGCACGCGAAGCTGATCATCCTGTGGGGCGTCAACCCGTCGGCTTCCGGCATTCATCTCGTGCCCTTCATCAAGGAAGCGCAGGCCGCCGGCGCCACGCTCGTAGTGATCGATCCCCGGACCACGTCGCTCGCCAAACAGGCGGACCTGCACCTCGCGGTGCGCCCGGGCACGGACCTGCCGGTCGCGCTCGCGCTGCACCGCGTGATGTTCGAAGAAGGACACGCGGACCGGGCCTTCCTCGACCGGCACACCCGCGGATGGGAGGGGCTGCGCGAGGCCGCGCGGCCATGGACGATCGAGCGCGCCGCCGTTGAAGCGGCAGTCGATCCCGCGGCGCTGCGCCGTCTGGCGGGTCTCTACGTGGCCGCCTCCCCCGCCCTCGTCAAATGCGGCTGGGGGCTCGAGCGCAACCGCAACGGCGGCAGCGCCGCCGCGGCCGTGCTCGCGCTGCCGTCGGTGGGCGGCAAGTTCGGCATCCGCGGCGGCGGATATTCGATGAGCAACTCGCTCGCATTCGGCCTCAAGGCGGCAGCCTGGATCGATACGCCGGAACCCGCGACCCGCCTCGTGAACATGAATCAGCTCGGCCGCGCCCTGCTCGAGTACTCGACGCCGCCGGTGAAGATGCTCTTCGTGTACAACAGCAATCCGCTGGCGACAACGCCCGATCAGAACCGCGTCCTCGAGGGCCTCAAGCGCGACGACCTCTTCACGGTCGTCTTCGAGCAGGTCTATACCGACACCGCCAGATTCGCGGACGTCGTCCTGCCCGCCACGACCTTCCTCGAGCAGTACGACATTGCGAAGTCGTACGGACCGGTCACGCTGCAACTGGTGAGGCCGGTGATCCAGCCGGTCGGGGAAGCGCGCACCAACGCCGATGTGTTCTCTGCGCTGGCCGAGCGGCTGGGCGTCGGGCGTAGGGAGGACGAGACCGAGACCCTGATGCGGATTACGGCGCGGATGCCAGGCGTCGGGGCCGAACTCATCGAGCGCGGCGTCGCGACGCCGCCGCACGGCGGCACGCCGATCCAGTTCGTGGACGTTTTCCCGTTGACGCCCGACCGGAAGGTGAACCTGTTCCCCGAGGCCATCGCCGGAGAGGCGCCGGCCGGCCTCTACGGCTACCAGCCGGACCCGGCGACGGAGCGCTTCCCGCTCGCGCTGATCTCGCCGGCGAGCGAAAAGACGATCTCCTCGACCCTCGGGGAGCTTCGCGAGCGCGCCGCGGTGCTGCACATGCATCCCGCCGACGCCGCCCCGCGCGGCATCGAGCAGGACGACCCCGTCCGCGCGTTCAACGCCCTCGGCGAGCTCCACTGCCCGGTCAATCTCACCGCCGACGTCCGCCAGGGCACGGTGTGTTTCTCGAAGGGCGTCTGGCGGAAGAACACGTTCAACGGCTCCACGTCGAACGCCCTCGTCCCCGACTCGCTCACCGATCTCGGGGCCGGGGCGTGTTTCAACGATGCCCGCGTGCAGGTGGCGCTGCTGGGCAGACACTAGGGGAAGGAGCGAAGGACTCGAAGGAGTCGAAGGAGCGAAGGACTCGAAGGAGCGAAGGAATCTCCTTCGACTCCTTCGACTCCTTCAATAACTGAAAAAGAAGATCAGATCGATGCCGCCGCGCTCGACGCGGCGCTGGGTGAGGCGGTTGGCGACGCCGCTCGTCTCGGGCGCGACGCGCGTGTCGAGGCGCAGGAACCTGGCGAGCTGGTACTCGAGCATGAACTCGGTGAAGCTGCGCTGGCCGAACTGCTGCCGGAACCGGATGAAGGCCCTGTCGCTGACCTGCTTGCCGAGCGTCACCCCTCCGGCGGTCTCGCCGGTCACCGGATCGCTCGTGGTGATCTCGAACAGGTCCACGTCGAGCGCCTTGCCGATCGATCGGCCGAGGGACGAAGCAACGAAGCCGCTGGCAATACCGCCCGCCGTCTCCGCAAGGGAGGCCCGCTCGCCGCTGCCGAGCTCGTTGACCGAGCGGTTGAACACGATCAGCGACAGGATATCGGCCTCGTCGAGCGGCGGATCGCTGCTGAGCGTGATCTGCGGGGCGCGCGCGGTGCCGGTGATGCGCACGCGCGCGGTGACGCCGGTGTTCGGGATCAGCCGCTCCGCGGTGACGTCGATATCCGGGTTGATGTCCGGGAGCCCGGTGAACTTCACCGACCCGTCGCGCTGAATCGTGAAGCGGCGGCCCTGGAACTCGTAGAACCCGCGCACGGTTGTCGCAGTGCCGCGCAGCCGGATCGGGCCGTCGGGCTGCTTCTGGATCTGCAGGTCGGCGCCGACAGTCGCGTTCACGTTGCCGACCTGCGCCGCGGTCGCGCCTCCCGGGCGGAGGTCGCTGCCGCGGAGCACGAGGTTGCCCGGCGCGACGAAGTGCACATCGAGCGCGAGCGCCGACGCGATCCCGGTC
>JANOJK010000807.1:0-6821 GCA_031408165.1 Acidobacteriota bacterium
CAGCCTCGACTGGAAGTATGGTTCGACCGTTTCTCTGGGTACACTGAGCGAAAGCTTTACGCATGTTTCCGCTCGGAGGTCAGACAGCCAATGACAGCCATCACGAAACGTGTTTCTCGCAAACTGTGTGCCAGCTGCCAGTAGTCAGCTGCCAGTAGCCAGCTTCCAGCTGCCAGTAGTCAGCTGCCAGTAGCCAGCTTCCAGTAGCCAGCTGCCAACCCCCAACCTCCAACCTCCAACCTCCAACCTCCAAGCTATGTTATTATGCGCCCCATATGGACATGTCCGTACTGGATATATACATGCTCCTCGTGCTGGGCGACGGCCGGGCCCACGGCTACGCCGCGATGCAGGCGATCCGCGAGCGGTCCGCCGGGGCGGTTCGGGTCAGCACGGGCTCCTTCTACCGGCGCCTCTCCGTCCTGATGAAGAACGGGCTCGTCGAGGAGGCCACGGGGCCGCGCGACGATGACCCCCGGCGCGGCGCCTATTACCGCATCACGGCCGCCGGCCGGCAGGTGCTGGCGCGCGAGCGGGATCGCCTGGCCTCGCTGGTCGCCGCGCTCGACAACCTGCGGCCCGTCTCGCGCCGGGGGCGCGCATGAACGCGGCCGACCGGCTGTTCGCCCTGCTGCTGCGCGCGTACCCGTCGCAGACCCGCGCGCGGTTCGGCGACGGCATGCGCTTCGCCTGGCGCACCGAGCTCGACGCCGCGCGCGCGACAGGGCCGCGCGCGGTTGCAGCCTTCTGGATCGTGACCACCATCGATGCCTTGCGGTTCGCTGCCGCGGAACGGACGGGAGGCTTCAGGATGGGAGGACTCTTCACGATCGATGGGCGCGACGCGTGGCGATCCCTTCGCGCCGCGCCGATGGTGAGCGCGTTTGCCGTGCTGTCGCTCGCGCTCGGGATTGGCGGCGTCACCGCGCTCTTCTCGATCCTGAACAGCCTCTCGATGAAGCCTCTCCCGGTCCGCGAACCGCAGCGCCTCGTCCTGCTGGACAAGGGTTCGTGGACCAACCCCATCTGGGAAGTCATCCGCGACCGGCAGACGGACATCGCCGCGGGGGCCTTTGCGTGGGCCGCCGATCGCTTCAATATCGCGCCGGCCGGCGCCGCCGACATCGTGCAGGGCCTCTGGGTGAGCGGAAGCCTGTTCGAGGTGCTCGGCGTGCCCGTCGTCCTGGGGCGGCCGCTGACAGAGGCAGACGACGTTCGTGGCGGTGGTCGCGACGGGGCCGTCGCTGTCATCAGCCACTCGTTCTGGCAGCGGCGTTACGCCGGATCCCGGGACGTGATCGGGCGCACCCTGGCGATCGAGCGGCTGCCGTTCACGATTGTCGGCGTGGCCCCGGCGGGATTCTTCGGTCCGGACGTGGGGCGTGCGTTCGACGTCGCCGTTCCGCTCGGAACCGAGCCGCTCGCCCGGCCGCGCGACAGCGCGCTCGACCAGCGGACGGCCTGGTGGATGGAGATCATGGTGCGGTTGAGGCCCGGCCAGACCGTTGACGACGCCACGGGTCGTCTCCGCGTGCTCCAGCCGCACATCCGGGCGGCGACGCTCCCGTCGTTCCGCTCCCCGGCCGACGCGAAGCAATATCTCTCGGATCCGTTCGCGTTCGTGGCCGCGCCCGGCGGGCGTTCATTCCTCCGCTCGCGGTACGAGCAGCCCCTGACGACCGTGCTCGCCGTCGTGGGCGTGGTGCTGCTGATCGCGTGCGCGAACGTGGCGAACCTCTTGATGGCGCGCGCTTCGTCGCGCCGCCACGAGCTGGCGCTGCGGCTGGCGCTCGGCGCCTCGCGGTGGCGCATCGGGCGGCAACTGTTCGCGGAGAGTCTCATGCTCGCGGCGGCGGGTGCCGCCCTTGGTGTCTCACTGGCGGGGTGGGGCAGCCGCGTGCTCGTCGCACAGTTGTCGTCCACTGCCGTGACGGTGAATCTCGACCTCGCCCTCGACTGGCGCGTGCTCGGCTTCGCGGCCGGCGTCACCATGGCGGCGGCGCTGCTCTTCGGCGTCGCGCCGGCGCTGTCGGTCGGCGCCCTCACCGAGGGTGGCGTGCTCAGGCAGCACGGTCGGGGAGGGACACCCGACCGGAGCGTGGGGGTGCGCCAGGCCAGTGTCGTACTGCAGGTCGCGCTCTCGCTGGCGCTCGTCGTCGCCGCGAGCTTGTTCACGCGGACGCTCGTGCGGCTCGTGACTCGCGACGTTGGCTTCGATCGCCGGGGCGTCCTGCTGGTCAACGCCGACGTCGCCAGGAGTTCAGCCACCGGCAACGCGCGGACCGAACTGTTCGAGCGGCTCACCCGCGCCGCGGCGGCGGTGCCCGGGGTCTCGTCGGCGGCCGCTTCGTTTACAACGCCGGTCGCCTCCGCGGGGTGGAACACGCTGATCGCCGTCCCCGACGGATCGCCGCTGACGCGGCGCGAGAGGATGTCCTGGGCAAATGCGGTGACCCCCGGCTGGTTCAGCACGCTCGGGCTCCGCATGGTCTCGGGCCGGGATTTTTCTTCTGGCGATCGCGCCGGGGCGCCGGCCGTGGCGATCGTGAATCGCGCGTTCGAGCGGCGGTTCCTTTCCGGGAAGCCGGCGCTCGGACAGGTCGTGCACCGGGCACCCCCGGCGCCGCGTGGACGCTACGAAGTCGTCGGCGTGGTTGACGATGCGGTCTATCGCTCGCTTCGGGCCCCGATGGAACCGACGCTGTACCTGCCGCTTCCACAAGCGGACGACACCGGGCCGGGCGTCGTCATCTCCATCCGCTCCCGGTTCGGCGACCCGGGGGCGCTCGTGAAAAGCATCTCCGCCGCCATTGAGAAGGAAGATCCATCGGTGGTCCTGTCGTTCCGCACGCTCGAGGATCAGGTGAACGCCTCGCTGACGCAGGAGCGACTGGTGGCGGCCATCGCCGGGTTCTTCGGGGTGCTCGGCCTGCTGCTTGCGGCCGTGGGCCTTTACGGAGTCACCTCGCACGCGGTCACGTCCCGCCGGGCGGAGATTGGCATCCGGATGGCGCTCGGCGCGAGCGCCGAACGCGTCGTGCGCCTCGTGCTCACTCGTGTCGCTTGGCTTGTCGCGATCGGTGTCGCCGCCGGAGCAGCACTCTCCGCCTGGGCTGCCACTTACGTCGGGACGCTGCTGTATGGCCTGGAGGCCCGCGACCCGTGGACGTTCGTCGGGGCCGCACTCCTGCTGACGCTCGTTGCCGCGCTGGCGGCATGGCTCCCCGCGCGGCGCGCCTCCCGCCTCGACCCTATGCGCGTGTTGAGAAACTCGTAGTGCCGGCGTGCGGGACCGGCAGTCGTCCCGATCTGAAGAATCGGGTCACTGAAGAATCGGGCCCGCAGTACCCGACACCACGATTACCCAAGGTAATGATGCCTGTGACAAACACGGCCCCTAGCGACTGAGCCACCAGACGATCGCCCAAAAACCTGCGACTGCAACAGCGAGCCAGATGGTCCAGCCCGGAATCGGGGTCAGGACTCCGGTTTGTCGCCACACGCGAAACCGATGCCCGAGAAACATGAGCTCCCCTTCTTCCGCGTCCCCTCCTTCGTCGCGCGCTTCCGCACCGTCCTCCGGCCGGTACAGCGTTTTGTCAGTGCATGATGACCTTACCCAAGCTGGCGGCCTTGTTGCCGACAGCCGGGCAGGAGGGTCCCGGAGCGCGGCCCTCCGATCGCGACGCCCTACGCGTACATGCCGCGCATCTTCGTCACAATCGCCACCCGGTTGATGGCGACGATGTAGGCGGCGGTCCGCATGTCGGTCTTGTAGCGCTGCGCGGTGCTCAGCACGGCGTCGAAGGCCTCGCACATCTTGCGTTCGAGCTTCTGATTGACCTCGGCTTCCTCCCAGAAGTAGCCGTGGCGGTCCTGCACCCACTCGAAGTACGAGGTGGTGACGCCGCCGGCGTTCGCGAGGATGTCGGGGATGACGAAGGTGCCGTGGTCGTGGAGGTACTTGTGCGCGTCGGGGGTGGTCGGGCCGTTGGCCCCTTCGGCGATGATCTTGGCCCGGATCTTCGGCGCGTTGTCCATGGTGATCTGGTTTTCGAGCGCGGCGGGAATCAGCACGTCGACGGGCAGCTCGAACAGCTTCGCGCTGTCGAGTGGTTCCCCGCCGGGGAAGCCCTCGATGCTGCGGTGCTGCTTGGCGTACTCGATCATCTTCGTGACGTCGAGCCCGCTGTCGTTGTAGACGCCGCCTTTCCAGTCCGTGACGGCGACGATTTTCGCGCCGATCTTCTGGAGGAGGTCCGCCGACACCGAACCGACGTTCCCGAAACCCTGGATGGCGACCGACGCTCCCTTGATCTCGAGGCCCAGGTGCTTGGCCGACTCGCGCGTGACGATCATGACGCCGCGGCCGGTCGCCTCGCGCCGCCCGAGCGATCCGCCCATCTCGATGGGCTTGCCGGTCACGACCGCCGTCGCGGTGTGCCCGACGTGCATCGAGTAGGTGTCCATGACCCACGCCATGATCTGATCGTTGGTGTTGACGTCGGGCGCCGGCACGTCCTTCTCCGGGCCGATGGCGTCCACAATCTCGGCGATGTAGCGCCGCGTGAGCGCTTCGAGCTCGCGCCGCGACAGGCGGTTGGGATCCACGATGATCCCTCCCTTGGCGCCGCCGAAGGGGATGTGCGCCACGGCGCACTTCCACGTCATCCACGCCGCGAGTGCCGTGACCTCGTCCAGGCTGACGCCGGGATGATAACGAATCCCACCCTTCGCCGGACCGAGCGTGATGTTGTACTGCACGCGGTACCCGGTGAAGACTTCAATCTCACCGTTGTCCATCTGGATCGGGCAGGAGACGATGATCTGACGCTTCGGATGGGTCAGGACCTTCCAGATGCCGGGGTCGAGGCCCAGGAGTCGCGCCGCCCCATCGAACTCCTGAAGCATTGCATTGAAAACGCTGCCGCTTGATTCCATAACAGTCCAACCTAGCGTTCGCTGCGCGTCAAGTCAAGGTGCCCTATAATTCAGGGTCATGAAAGCTGTCGCGGAGACCGCGAAAGAGCGGTGGGCGCGGGAGGTGCTCGAGCCGGCGCTGCAGAAGGCCCCGGAGCGTCCGATTCCGTTCACGACGATCTCCGGCCGCGCCATCGATCGCCTCTACACGGCCGACGACCTCACCGACCTCGATGCGGCGCGCGACCTGGCGAATCCCGGCGAGTTTCCCTATACCCGCGGCATCCACCCGACGGGCTACCGCGGCAGGCTGTGGACGATGCGCCAGTTCGCCGGCTTCGGGGCGCCTGAGGAAACGAACCGGCGCTTCAAGGAGCTGCTCACGGCGGGCGGCGGCGGCCTCAGCGTCGCCTTCGACCTGCCCACCCTGATGGGGCGCGACCCGGACCACGAGCTGGCGCTCGGCGAGGTGGGCAAGTGCGGCGTCAGCATCGTGTCGCTCGCCGACATGGAACGGCTGTTCGACGGCATCGCGCTCGCCGACATCACGACGTCGATGACGATCAACTCGCCGGCGCCGATGATCTTCGCGATGTACCTGGCGGTCGCGGAGCAGCAGGGGGCGGACTGGAAGACGCTGTCCGGCACGATCCAGAACGACATTCTCAAGGAATTCATCGCGCAGAAGGAGTACATCTTCCCGCCGCGGCAGTCGATGCGCCTCATCACCGACATCTTCGCCTTCTGCGCGACGGAGGTCCCGAAGTGGAATACGGTCTCGGTCAGCGGGTATCACATCCGCGAGGCCGGGTCGACCGCCGCGCAGGAGCTCGCCTTCACGCTGCGTGACGGCATCGAGTACGTCCAGTACGGGATCGACGCCGGGCTCGACGTCGACGACTTTGCGCCGCGGATCTCCTTCTTCTTCAACTCGCACAGCGACTTCTTCGAAGAGATCGCCAAGTTCCGGGCCGCGCGCAAGATCTGGGCGGACGTGATGAGGCACCGCTTCAAGGCGCAGGACGAGCGCTCCTGGAAGCTGCGCTTCCACACCCAGACCGCCGGCGTGTCGCTCACCGCGCAGCAGCCCTACAACAACGTCGTCCGCACGGCGCTCCAGGCCCTCGCGGCGGTGATGGGCGGCACCAATTCGCTGCACACCAACTCGCTGGACGAGGCGCTCGCGCTGCCCACCGCCGAAGCCGCGACGCTCGCCTTGCGCACGCAGCAGATCATCGCCCACGAGAGCGGCGTGCCGAACGTCGTCGATCCGCTCGGCGGGTCGTATTTCGTGGAGCGGCTGACGCTCGACCTGGAGCGCGAGGCCAGACACTACTTCGACGTGATCGACCGCATGGGCGGGATGGTCGAGGCGATCGAGGAAGGGTTTCCGCAGCGCGAGATTGCCGAGGCCTCGTATCGCTTCCAGCAGGCCGCCGAATCGCGCGCCAAAATCATCGTCGGCGTCAACGACTTCGTGCAGGACGACGAGGTGCGCATTCCGACGCTCTACATCGACGAGTCCACGGCCGGCCGCCAGCTGGCGCGGCTGGAGACGCTGCGCACGACGCGCGACAACGACGCGGTGCGCCGGAAGCTCGCGGTGCTGAAGGAGACCGCGCGCGGGACCGGCAACACCATGTATCCCCTCATGGCCTGCGTCCGCGCCTACGCGACCGTCGGCGAAATGTGCGACGCGCTCCGCGAGGTGTGGGGCGAGTACGAGGAAGTGCCTTTGATCTAGGCTTTGGCCTATGAAGAAGATCCGCGTCGTCATCGCAAAGCCCGGCCTCGACGGCCACGACCGGGGCGCCAAGGTGATCGCGCGCGCCCTGCGCGACGCCGGCATGGAAGTGATCTACACCGGCCTGCGCCAGACCCCGGAGCAGATCGTCGGCGCC
>JANOJK010000840.1:0-2630 GCA_031408165.1 Acidobacteriota bacterium
TGTTCAGGGCGCGCGTCTCGAGGACGACCTCGGGCCGGCGGGCGAGGACCTGTTCGGTGCTCGCCTGGACGGCCTGCACCTTCACGTCGGCGAACACGTTGGTCCCTCCGGCGAGGTCGAGCATGTCGTGGAGGAAGCCGACGCCGCCGCTCGCGTAAAGCCCGCGCATCGACAGCCGCTCGCGGCCGAACACCAGCAGGGTGCGCGGCCGCGGCCGGTCCTTGACCCTGCGGCGGATGTCGTCGAGGCCGCGCTCGATCTCGCGCGCGAGCGCGTCCGCGCGCGGGCTCGTGCCCGTCCGCTCGCCCAGCGCGCGGATGGTCGTGGTCACGTCGGCGAGGCCGGCATGACGGTAGTCGAAGACGGCGATGCCGGCGCGCGCGAGCTGCTGCTTGAGGTCGACCTGGCTGTTGTAGATGACGACCATCTGGGGCTTCAGCGACAGCATCAGCTCGACGTTGGGATCGATCAGCGCCCCGACACTCGGGAGTTTCTTGACCTCCGGCGGAAACGAGTCGTAGCTGCTCACGCCCACCACCCGCGGTCCGGCCCCGATCGCGTACAGCATCTCGGTCGCCGCGGGCACCAGCGAGATGATCCGCTGGATCTGGTGATGTGGCGATTTCGTGACTTGGTGATTTGTAGATAACCCCGCTGCAGAAACAAACAGCGTCAGACCAAACAGAACAAGAGTAATAGGAGACAAGGAGATCAGGAGGCCCTGATTTCCTGACCTCCTGATCAAGGTTTTCTGATTAGCAGCCATAAAAAGAACGGTCCCCCGATAAGCGCGGTGATGATGCCGACTGGAAGTTCCACCGGCGCCAGGATGGTTCGCGCGACCAGATCGCACGCGACGAGGAAGGATGCGCCGAACAGCGCCGACGCCGGCAGCACGAGGCGGTGATCGGGTCCGACGAGCAGCCGCACCAGGTGCGGGATGATGATCCCGATGAACCCGATCGGGCCGCCGATCGAGACCGCCGCGCCCGTGGCGAGCGACGCGCTGAAGAACGCCGCCCGCTGTGCCCTGGCGACGTCCAGGCCGCGCGACTCCGCGCTGTCAGGCCCGAGCGACAGCAGGTTCAGCGGGCGTGCCAGCCATGCGAACACCGCGAACGCCACGATCGTCGTCGGGAGCGCCGCGAGGATCGGCTGGTAGCTGGCGACGTCGAGGTCTCCCATCAGCCAGCGCAGCGTGCGGTAGGTGTCGGCGAAGCTGGCAAAGTACTGCACGAACAGGATCATCGCGGAGAAGAACGCGTTCATCGTCACCCCCGCGAGCAGCAGGACGGTCGTCGAGAGACCGCGGTGCCGCGCCTGGGCGAGCGCGTAGACGATGCCGACGGCCATGAGCGAACCGGCGAAGGCCGCGACCGGCACCGCCGAGATGCCCAGGAACGCGAGCGACAGGTCGAAGGTGATGGCCAGGACCGCACCGAGAGCCGCGCCGGTCGAGACGCCGAGCGTGAACGGCGTTGCGAGCGGGTTCCGCAAAAGGCCCTGAAACACGACACCCGCCGAGGCGAACAGCGCGCCGACGCAGGCGCCGGCAAGCGTCCGCGGCAGCCGCGCGACGAAGAAGATCTGCGCGTCGACGTTGTCGCCGAAGGGAATCGAGAAGTCGAACACGCGCCGGAGGTCGATGGACGTCGGTCCGGCGAGCGGCGCCACGACCAGCGTGACGAGCATGAGCGCACCGAACCCGGTGAGGGTGCGGATGAAGCGGCGCTGCAGTGTCATCCCCGCTCCCGCCCGGCCGCGCGTCGGAGGGGAACCACCAGCCGATGCCCCGAGGGGTGCGTGATCACGTCAGCCTCGACGCCGTAGACCTCGCGCACGTTGGCCGGCGTCAGCACTTCGTCTGTCGGTCCGTCGGCGACTACGAGCCCGTCGCGGATCAGCATGAGCCTGTCGCACAGGGTCCCGGCGAGGCCGAGATCGTGGGTCGAGACGACGATCGCAACCTGGCGCTCGCCGTGCAGCCGCCGGAGCAGCGACGCCACGTCGAGCTGGTAGCCGAGATCGAGGGAAGCCGTCGGCTCGTCCAGGAGCAGAAACCCGCTTGCGTCTGCTGCCGGACCAGCCACCGCCAGGGCCTTACGGGTTGTGTCTGTAGCGTCCGCCTTCAGGCGGAAGGACCGGTCCTCCCGGAAAATCTGCGCCAGCGCCGCCGCGATCACGACGCGCTGCTTCTCCCCGCCGCTCAGCGTGGCGAAGAGGCGATCCTTCAGGTGCAGCGTTCCCGTGGACGTCAGCGTCTCCTCGATCACCGCCAGGTCGGCGGGCCCTTCGATCTCGAACGGTCCGAGATGCGGATAGCGCCCCATCATCGCGATTTCGCTGACCGTGTAGTCGAAGGCGAGTTGCGTCTCCTGCGGCACGACCGCCATGCGCCTCGCCAGCGTGGCGCGCGAGAAGCGGGTGAGCGGCGTCCCGTCCAGGGTGACCGACCCGCGCTGCGGGTGCCGCGTGCCCGCCAGCATGCGCAGGAGCGTCGTCTTGCCGGATCCGTTGGGCCCGAGGATGCCGAGGATGCCGGCGGGCGGAACCCCGACGCTGACGCCGCGCAGCACGGGCTTCCGCTCGTCGTAGCCGAACCAGACGTCAGTCGCCTGCAGCATGGGGGA
>JANOJK010000857.1:0-2011 GCA_031408165.1 Acidobacteriota bacterium
TTCATCGCGTGCCTGCTGCTCGTGACGCTTTCGTCGGACGCCCGTCGCCTCGCCGGGGTGGTCGCGATCATCGGCGGGTCCATCGGGTTTCACGCGGGGAAGGCCGGTCTGGCGTTTCTTCTCGGCGGAGGCACGCGTTTCGCCGACGGCCTGGCGGGCGCGTTCGTCGACAACAACGGGTACGCGCTCGGCACGGTGATGGTGATGCCGCTGCTGCTCGCGGCGGCGCAGAACGCGGCGGTCCTCTTGCCGACCCCTCTCCGCCTCCAGACATGGTTGCGGCGCGGGTTTTACGTCGCGGTGCCGTTCTGCGCCCTGGCGGTCATCGGGACGTACTCACGCGGCGGATTCCTGTCGCTCTGTGCCGCGTCCCTGGCCTACCTGCTCTGCCAGCGCCAGCGGTTCAAGGCCCTCGCGTGGCTGGTCGTGGTGCTCGCCCTCGTGGTCGCCTTCGTGCCGATCCCGAAGAGTTACGTCGACCGGCTGGAAACGATCCGCACCTACGAAAAGGTCGGCGAAGACTCGGCGCTCAGCCGGCCCCACTTCTGGAAGGTCGGGCTCCGAATGGGCATGGCCAACACGTTCGGCGTGGGCCTGCGCCAGTACGAGGTGGCCTACGACAAATACGACTACCTGTACGGGCGCTTCGGGCACAAGCGGGCCGTCCACAGCGCGCATGTGCAGGTGTTCGCCGAGCTGGGCGCGCTCGGCGCGTTCATCTGGACCGCCATGTTCGCGTATGCGTTCTACGCCTGTCTCCGGGTGAGGGGGCGCGCCTCCGACGAACGGCTCACCCTGGAAGAGCAGCGGCTGTTGTTCACCGTGGCGAACGCCTGCATCGCCTCGATGGTCGGGTTCATCGTCGGCGGTTCGTTCCTGGCGCTCGCGCTGAACGACCTCACCTGGCTGACCTTCGGGCTGGTGGCCGCCCTCGACCGCCTGTCGGTCCGCATGCTCGAGCGGCCCGCGCCGGTCCGCATCGCCGCGCGGCCCGTTCACGTGCCGCTCGCCTTCAGGGCGATCGAGTCGGTGGGGACGGCACGTGGTGCGGCATGCTGAGGGCCGCGTTGCGAGACGAGGCGCCCGACGCGCGGCCGCGGGTCCTGCACGTCGTGCTCAGCCTCGCCCCCGGCGGGACCGAGCACCTCGTGATCGAGATGTGCCGGCGGCTGCCGCCGCGGTTCGACGTGACGGTGTGCTGCCTGGACGACGAAGGGGCGTGGGCGCCGGGCCTGCGCGCGCGGGGCGTGGAGGTCATCGCGCTCAACCGGCCACCCGGCTTCCAGCCGGCCATCGGCCGCGACATCGCGCGCATCGCGGCCGAGCGGTCGGTGTCCCTGCTCCATTGCCACCAGTACTCGCCGTTTGTCTATGGCTGGATCGCCGCCCGCTGGAACAGGCGGCTGAAAATGGTCTACACCGAGCACGGCCGCCTCTCGGACGCGCCGCCGTCCTGGAAGCGGCAGCTCGTCAACCCGCTGCTGTCGTCGTTCGACGGGGCCATCGTGGCCGTGTCGGAGGAGCTGCGGCAGTACATGATCGCCTCGCGCTTCCCTTCGTCGCGCGTCACGGTCATCCGCAACGGTATCCCGCCGCTGGCGATGGCGACCGGCCTCGACCGGCTCCGCGCCCGGCGCACCCTCGGGCTGAGCGGGGACGATGTCGTGTTCATGACCGTCGCCCGGCTGGACCCGGTGAAGGACCTCCGGACGCTGCTCGAGGCCTTCGCGCTCGTCCGCCGCGGCATCCCCGCGGCGCGTCTCGTGATCGTCGGGGACGGCCCCGAGCGCGGCGCGCTCGTCGCGCGCGCGGCGCACGCGGATCTCGCCGGCGCCGTGAACTTCACCGGGTACGCGTCCGAGGTGCGGGGCCTGCTCCCCGCCGCCGACATCTATGTCAGCAGCTCTATCAGCGAGGGCATCTCGATCACGATCCTGGAGGCGATGGCGGCCGGCATTCCGATCGTCGCCACGGCCGTGGGCGGTACGCCCGAGATCTTCGCTGACGGAGC
>JANOJK010000870.1:0-3755 GCA_031408165.1 Acidobacteriota bacterium
ATTACATCGGGAATCTCGGGAACCCTCAACCGTGCCATCACGCGAAGGCTGTCGACGAATTCTGCCGGTCGCTGAAACTTCTCTTCTGCGAAGAATCGCTGCCGGAACTCCGTGAGCCGGGCCCGGTGCTGCTCGGCTGAGAGCACCCGGCGACCTGCGTCAAAACCGACGGCGCGGGTCAGCTCCTCCAACTTGAACCGATAAATGGTTTTTCCTGCGGCCTCGATGGTGAAGGTGGCATCGAGATTGTCGATCCTAGGCCCGACACCGACAACGCGGAGAGTCTCCGGCACGCCGTCGCCAGTGAGGTCCCTCTCCACGAGTCCGAGAACGACCGTGGTATCCGGCCTGAGCCAGACGGTCGACGCAATAAGCAGCCAGGCTATCGTCAGCAAGCGGGCACCTCAGGCATGTTATCGATCGCTGTCCAACGATCGTGCTGCGTTTCAGCCGCGGCGGCTCATGATCGCACTTGCCGCCGACAGCTGCAAATGGGGGACGGACAGTGGAACAGGGAGGAGGCCGACATGGATGCTACGACGAGCGGTGTGGGCCTGGCAGAGACGGTGTTCGAGGTCGCCCTCGCCGATGCGGCCTGCGGGGGATCGGACGCAAGCGCTTCACTCGGCCTCAGTTCGGTCGCGGACAGGCAGAGGACCGGGGTTTTTCTTTAGATTTCATCCGCGCTGTCAGCTTGTCAGCGCCCTTCACGAGCTTCTAAGCAAGCCGCCCGCCGTGTCTGGTGGCGGCCATGAAATGCTGAATGCTGAACTCTGAACGCTGAATTCAGCATTCAACATTCAGCATTCGACATTCTATAGGCACGATCGTGTCGCCTCTCGACCCTCGGCCGCCTCCCCGTACGTTTGGCCATAGAATGGGCCCCCGAGAAGTCCCGGAGGAGGAAGTCCGCATGAGAACGTCCCCGCGCAGCCGCACCCTGATCACTCTCGCCGGCGCGCTGGTGGCGCTTCAGTGGTCGCTGACGGCGCAGACGCCGGCCGCCGCGAAGCGCCCGCTCAGCTACGACGTCGTGGACTCCTGGAAGTCCATCCAGGGGACACGGTTGTCCGACGACGGCCAGTGGCTGACCTACGCTACGTCCGCACAGGGCGAGGACGGCGAAGTCGTCGTCCGGAACCTGCGCAGCGGACAGGAGTTCAAGCACGCCCGCGGGACCGCGCCGGTCTTCACGCCAGACGGCCGGTTCCTCGTATTCACCATTGCCCAGGCGAAAGCGGACGAGGAAAAGGAGGCGGCCGCGAACCGCACGGCGCCGGAAACTCCCGCGTCGGAAACACCGGCCGCGTCACCCGGCTCAGGACCAGGCACGCGGGGCGGACGCGGGGCGGCGGCGCGGACGCCGCGCACCGGCCTCGGCATCATGACGCTCGCGGACGGCCAGGTGAAGACCTTCGACAAGGTGGGCAGCTTCAGCCTGCCGGAACGATCGTCGGCCTGGGTCGCGTATCACAAGGGCATCGGCGGCGGAGGCGGGCGTGGCGGTGCGGGCGGACGCGGAGCGGGACGCGGCGCGCTCCCGGCGTCGGAAGCCACGCCGGCGGCGCCGACCGCGTCGCGCGAGAAGCGCAAGGATCCGGGCGCGGATCTGATCATCCGCAATCTCGCCACCGGCGATGAAGTCACGATCGCTGACGTCAACGAGTACGAGTGGAACAGGAACGGCGACTGGATTGCGTATGCCGTGTCTTCCGCTGACGCCGAGAAGGACGGCGCGTTCGCACGGCACCTTCCCGACGGCGCGGTGAAGACGCTCCACGCCGGCCGCGGTCACTACAAGAGCCTCGCCTTCGACGAGGCCGGCACCAGGCTCGCATTCCTGAGCGACGAGGCGGACTACGCGCAGAAGGTCTCGCCGTACCGCCTCTATTACTGGAAGGCGGGTGACGCCGCCGCGGTGGAGGCCGCCTCGGCCGCGACGCCCGGCATGCCGAAGGGCCTCGTCGTCAGCGAGTTCGCCGCGCCGCGCTTCTCGAAAGACGGCGTGCGCCTCTATCTCGGCACGGGCGCGCCGCCGGTGGCACCACCGGATCCGGCCGACAACGCGCCGGAGCCCGTGAAGGTCGATCTGTGGAGCTACAAGGATCCGTTGATTCAGCCGATGCAGAAGGTCCGCGATCAGCAGGAGCGCGAGCGCAGCTACCGCGCCGTCGTCCACCTCGCGGACAAGCGGTTCGTCCAGCTCGCGACCGAGGATCTGCCGAACGTGACCGCCGCCGACGACCCGACGCAGCTCCTCGGCACCTCCGACGTGCCTTACCGGCAGGAGATCTCCTGGGACCAGACCTACAACGACGTCTACCTGCTCGATCTCAAGACCGGGAAGCCCAAGAAGGTGCTCGAGCACTGGGGCAACACCGCCACGCTCTCGCCGGGCGGCAAGTACGTGCTGCACTTCGACGAGAAGGCCGGCCACTGGCTCAGCTACCGCGTCGCCGACGGCGCGCGCGTGAACCTGACCGAGAAGGTCCCGACCCGGTTCCAGCAGGAGAACAACACCCCCGATCTGCCGGGCGCGTATGGCACCGGCGGCTGGACCGCCGACGACAAGTCAGTCCTCCTCTACGACAAGTTCGACATCTGGGAGGTCAAGCCCGACGGCACCGGCGCGCGCATGGCGACCAACGGGGAAGGGCGCACGCAGGAGATCACCTTCCGCTATCGCTCCTTCGATCCCGAAGAGCAGGCGGTGCCGGTCAACAAGCCGATCATGCTGTCGGCCGTGAACGATCGCACCCGCGCGACCGGCTTCTATCGCCTCCCGAGCCTGACGGCGACGTCGGCGCCGGAGAAGGTCGTGATGATCGACAAGGCGATCGGCGCCGTGACGAAGGCGAAGAACGCCGAGACCGTCGTCTTCACGCTGTCGCGCACGGAGGAATTCCCCGACCTGTGGATCAGCGACACGACCTTCAAGGACATGAAGAAGGTGTCCGACGCCAACCCGCAGCAGGCCAGCTACGTGATGGGCAGGTCGGAGCTCATCGAATACGTGAACGCCGACGGCAAGAAGCTGCGCGCGATGCTGACCAGGCCGGAGAACTTCGATCCCGCGAAGAAGTACCCGCTGATGGTCTACATCTACGAGGAGCTGACGCAAGGGCTGCACAGCTACGCCGCGCCCAACGTCGCGACGAGCATCAACATTCCGCGCTACGTCAGTAACGGCTACGTCGTGCTCCGCCCCGACATCGTTTATGAGACCGGCTACCCCGGCCAGAGCGCCGAGAAGTGCGTCATCCCGGCCGTCAACACCGTGCTCGCGATGGGCTTCATCGATCCCAAGCGGGTCGGCATCCAGGGGCATTCGTGGGGCGGCTACCAGATCACCTACCTGGTGACGAAGACCAACATGTTCGCGGCCGTCCAGGCCGGCGCTTCGGTGTCGAACATGATCAGCGCCTACGGCGGCATCCGCTGGGGCACCGGGATGTCCCGCGCGTTCCAGTACGAGAAGACGCAGTCGCGCATCGGCGCGCCGCCGTGGGACGCGCCGCTCCAGTTCATCGAGAACTCCCCCATCTTCTGGGTGAAGAAGGTCCAGACACCGTACCTCACCATTCACAACGACGAGGACGACGCGGTCCCCTGGGAACAGGGCATCGAGTGGATCAACGCCTTGCGCCGTCTCGGGAAGGAAGGCTACATGTTCACCTTCAACGGTGAGCGGCACGGCCTGCGCAGCCGCGACAACATGAAGTACTGGACCGTCCACATGGACGAGTTCTTCGACC
>JANOJK010000880.1:0-2183 GCA_031408165.1 Acidobacteriota bacterium
CCGTCATCGTCATGGCGACCGGCGCGCCGTTCACGCGAAGGGTCGGCTTCTCCGAGGGCTTGTCCGCGAAGCGGTACAGATCGCCGGGCACCGGCTCCTCGCGCGCCCATCCCGGGATGCGCACGTTGACGGTGAAGGCGCGCGCCGTGTCGGGCGTCAGGGTGATACGGACGTCGCCGTCCCAGGGATAGCGGGTCGCTTGCGCCACTCCGACCTTGCCGCCGGCGAGATCGATCTCCGCTGTGCCGGCGGCGAAGAGGTTCACATACAGCGCGTCGGTGTCCCCGCGGTCCGCGCCGGCCGCGGCCTTTTTCGCGTAGACGTAGCCGGGGACCGACGCCATGAAGCGGGTGATGTTGCCGGGGCAGCAGGCGACACCGAACCATTCCTGCCGCGCGTGCTGGCCGTTCGACTCGAGCGGGTTGGGGTAGAAGAACGTATCCCCCTTGAGCGAAACGCCGGAGATGAGGCCGTTGTAGAGCGTCCGTTCCATGACGTCGATGTACTTGGCCTCGCCGTGCAGGAGGAACTGGCGGTGGTTCCAGTAGTCCATGCCGACCGACGCGCAGGTCTCGTTGTAGGCCGACATGTTCGGCAGGTCGTACGGGTCGCCGAACCCCTCGTGTCCGCCGGCGGCGCCGATGCCCCCCGTGAGGTACAGCTTCGACTGCACGAGGTTGTTCCAGATGCGATCGCCGGCGGCCTTGATCTTCGTGTCGTCTTCGAGCGCGGCGACGTCAGCCATGCCGGCATACATGTACATCGCGCGGACCGCGTGGCCGACCGGTTCGGCCTGGTCGATGATCCTGAGCTGCGCCTGGTTGTAGGCCAGGCCGCGCGGATTCACCGTCTCGCCTGCCGGAAGGCCCTCGGGTCCCCGGGCGTCGATCAGGAATTTGGCGAGGGAGAGGTAGGACTCCTTGCCGGTGACACGATACAGCTTCACGAGCGCCATCTCGGTGATCTGATGTCCCGGCCACGTCGTGCGCTTGCCGGGGCCAAACGTGTTCACGAGCAGATCGGCGGCGCGCGTCGCGACGGTCAGCAGCGTCTTCTTGCCCGTCCCCTGGTAATGCGCGGCCGCGGCCTCGAACAAATGACCGAGATTGTAGAGCTCGTGGCTGTCGTTGCGTTCGTTCACCCACCGCGCCTTGCCGGCCCAGCGGTGCGGGTTTTCGGGATCGATCGTCCGTGTCGTGTAGAGATAGCCGTCGGGCTCCTGCGCCGCCGCGATCTTGGCGATGATTCCGTCGACGTAGGCGTCGAGCTTCGCGTCCGGCTGCGCGCTCAGGACGTAGGCGGCGCCCTCGATCACTTTGAAGAGATCGCTGTCGTCGAACGGGTAGGGCGGGGACTTCTTGTCGTGGGCTTCCCCCCGCAGCGCCTGCGCGGCGCGGTCGAAGTTGTTCATGCGTCCCGACTCCTCGCACTTCTGGAAGGCAGCCGGGATGGTGACCTTGCGGTTGGTCTCGATCCGCGGTGCCCAGAAGACGTCGGTCAGGTGCACTGCGGTGAACGGCACGGGCTGGACCGGGTAGTCAGGCCTGGCTTTCCGTTGAGCCTGGGCGCTCAGCGCCACGAGCAGCACGGTGAGGAGCGTCACGGCGGCGCGCAGCAATTTCATAGTCGATTCCTGTTAGGAGGGCCCGCGTTTCCGTGGGCGCGGACATCGAGACAGCGCCGATGGTAGCGCCGAACTTCCGGCGTTTTCGCCCGGCTGCAGGTAGCCGACGGTGGCGGGCGGTTGCGTTCGTGTCCTGGTGCCTTGCTGAGCAGGCGTGTCATCGGATCTCGAGGACGACGACGGATTTCGACGGGAGGTTCAGCGCGACCTTGTCCCCCTGGACCTTGAGGCCGGTGAACGGCGCGGGCGCGACCGTGGCCGGTTTGTCGAACGTGTTGATCGCGTTCATGGCCGGCGCCGTGAGCACCCGGCCCGTCACGTTCGTTGCCGGGGCGCCGGCGACCTTCAGCGAGACCTGCGCGGCGCGATTGGGATCCAGGTTCACGATCGACAGATGGAGGCGCCCGGACTTGTCGCGCGAGGCCGAGGCGTGCAGGGCCGGCACCGACGCGGCGCCCAGCGTGTAGGGGGGCGAGGTCAGTTCGATGGGGAGAAGGGTCGCCTCCTGGTGGACCTTGTACATCTCGAAGACGTGATAGGTCGGCGTCAGGATCATCTT
>JANOJK010000962.1:0-3762 GCA_031408165.1 Acidobacteriota bacterium
GCGCATCGCGTTCGCGGATCGCGACGCGTGGATCGGCGACGTGTCGTCCACGCCGAAGCAGGCCGTTGACCGCATGCTGTCGAAGGAGTACGCCGCGGAGCGGCGGAAGGAGATCAGCGCCGACAAGGCGGCCGCGTCGTACAAGGCCATGACCCTGGATGGCCGCACGACACCCGACGGCGGGGAGGCTCCGATCGCGATGGGCGATACGGTCTATCTCACGGCGGCCGACGCCGATGGCAACGTCATCTCCCTCATCCAGTCACTCTACGAGACATTCGGCTCGGGGATCGTCGCCGGCGACACCGGGATCGTGCTCCACAACCGCGGCAGCCTCTTCTCGCTGAGCGCCGGGCACCCGAACCAGATCGCGCCGGGCAAACGGCCGTTTCACACGCTCGTCCCGGCGATGGTCCTCAAGGACGGCGCGCCGTGGGTGTCGTTCGGCGTCATGGGAGGCGACATGCAGGCGCAGGGGCACGCGCAGGTGCTCGCCAACCTGATCGACTTCGGGATGAACATCCAGGACGCCGGAGAAGCGCCGCGCTTCCGGCACACGGCGAACGGTCTTGCGCTGGAGTCCGCGTTTTCCGCGGACGCGCGCGCCGGCCTCGCCTCCCGCGGCCACAGCTTGATCCAGAGCAAGGGCGTCTGGGGGGGATTCCAGGGGATCCTGATCGATCCGAAAACCCGCGTGCTGATGGCAGGATCCGATCCGCGCAAGGACGGGATGGCCGCCGGCTGGTAGATACGCCCCGGGCGTTTATTTGACCTCCTTCCAGCTCAAGAGTTACAATAGGAAGCTCCTTATCAAGTAGTCAATTGGCAGGAAGGCGTCCGTGGACGCCCTCTGCCGCGCCGTGCTGCACATGGTGGCCGCTGCCGCCAGCGTGTCTGGGGATGGCTCAAATGACGCTGCGCGTTCGCCTGGACCATCGCGAGCCGCCAGCCGCCGCGCTTGACGTCCGATCGGACGATCTCGCCCGGCAGGTCCGGTGCTTCCGCGCGCTCATCGAGCACACCGGCGACGCCCTGATCCTTCTGGACCGGCGGCTGAATGTCCTCTACGCAAGCGTGACGACCTCGCGGATGCTCGGCGTGCCGAACGACCAGCTGGCCGGCCGCCCGGGCTTCGACTTCGTGCACCCGGCAGACCGGGAAGCGATCGTTGCCCGGTCGCTCGAGATCTCAGCCTTGCCGGGCGCAAGGTTCTCGGCGTGTTTCCGGGTGCAGCGCGAGAACGGCCCGCCGCGCTGGATCGAAGCCGACGTCATCAATCTCCTCGCCGACCCGGACGTCGCCGCCATCGTGTCCCGGTATCGCGACGTCACGGAGGCCCGCGCCACCGCCAGGGCGTTTCGGGTCGCGCGGGACGAGCTCGGACGGCTCTCGCGCGCGATCGAGCAAACGGCGGACAGCGTGCTCGTCACCGACTGCGCGGGCGTGATCGAGTACGTGAACCCGGCGTTCGAGGGGATGACGGGCTATTCCCGCCTCGAGGTGGTCGGCCGGACGCCGAGGATGCTCCAGTCGGGCATGCAGCCACAGCCCTTCTACGACACGCTGTGGGGCACGATCCTCGCCGGTGAGGCGTTCCGCGCCGTCGTCATCAACCGGCGCAAGGACGGCCGCCTTTACGACGAGGACCAGACGATCACGCCGATTCGTGACGACACCGGGGTCATCACCCATTTCGTCTCCACCGGGCGCGACATCACGCAGCGCAGGCGCACGCAGGAAGCGATGCGCCGGCTGAATCAGCAGCTCGAGAACGAGTCGACGCGCATCGCCGGCGTGCTGCACGACGAGGCCGGACAGTTTCTGACCGCCGCACACCTGCAGCTCGCCGAGCTCGGGGAGCACCTGCCGGAGGCACTCGCCGGCAAGGTGCAGGGTGTCCGCCGGACGCTCGACCTGGTCGAAGAGCAGCTGCGCCGCGTGTCCCACGAGATCCACCCGAGAGTGGTCGAAGACCTCGGACTGCTTGGCGCGATCACGTTCATCGCGGACGCCTTCATGCGCCGCACCGGGCTGGCGATCAGCGTCGTGTCGAGAATCGAGCGGCGGTACCCGCTCCCCGTGGAAACGCTGCTGTACCGGCTCGTGCAGGAGGGGCTGACCAACATCAGCCGGCACGCGCGGGCGACCACCGGACGCATCTCGGTCGCCGGTGACGATGGCGCCGTGTCCTGCTCGATATGCGACAACGGCATCGGCTTCGAGGTTTCGGCGGCCGAGGCGCGCGTCGCGGCCGGCCTCGGCCTCCGCCTGATACAGGACAGGCTCGAAGCCGTGGGCGGCACGCTGACGATTACGTCCGCGCCCGGCCAGGGCACCGAGCTCCTGGCGCGCGTGCCCGTGGAGGGATGACATGGCCTTGCGGATTCTCCTGGCGGACGATCACTGCGTCGTGCGGGAGGGGCTCCGGGCGCTCCTCGAGCGCTCCGGATTCGACGTGGTGGCGGAAGCGGGCGACGGGCACGAAGCGGTCGCGCTGGCGCAGAAGTACAAGCCGGACGTGGCCGTGCTCGATCTGATCATGCCGGGCCTCAACGGGCTCGATGCGGGACGGCAGATCCTGCTGCAGAAGACCGCCACCGCGATCGTGCTCCTGACGATGCAGACCGAGGAGCACCAGGTGGCGGCCGCGCTGCGCGCCGGCATCAAGGCCTACCTCCTGAAGACGCAGGCGGCCGAAGATCTCATGAAGGCCATCCACGAGGTCATGCAGGGCCACGTGTTCCTGAGCTCCTCCGTGTCGCGCCTCGTCGTCGACGGCTACCTCTCGGGAACGCAGGCGCCGCTGGATCCGCTCGCGCCGCGCGAGCGTGAGGTACTGCAGCTCGTTGCCGAAGGGCACACGTCCAAGGAGATCGCGGGACTGCTGAAGGTCCGTGTGAAGACGGCGGAGTCGTACCGCGCGAACATCATGGAGAAGCTCGACATCCATGACACGGCGGGGCTGGTGCGCTACGCGATCCGCCGCGGACTCGTGGTCCCGTAGCGGCCCTGCCGCCCGCGGCACCGGACTTTCCCACCCCGCGGCACCGTACATTTCGGCCGTGCCGGCCGGAGATCCCCCACTAATCCCGGGCGGCTCCTTCCCCTATCCTGTCGTTGCGTACTCAGGAGGGACTATGGTGCTCGACGATCTCACGCGCGCGGTGGAGCAGACCGCCGACAGCGTCCTCATTACCAACCGGAACGGGATCATCGAGTACGTGAACCCGGCGTTCGAAGCCATGACGGGGTACACCCGGGTGGAGGCGATCGGCCGCACACCGGCGGTGCTGCGCTCCGGCGTGCAGACCCCCAGGTTCTACGCGTCGCTCTGGGACACGATTCTCTCGGGACGGTCCTTTCACACCGTCGTGACGAACCTCACGCGTGACGGGCGCCTGTTCGACGAGGAAGAGACCATCACGCCCATCTGCGACGACTCGGGGGGCATCACTCATTTTGTCGCGACCGGCCGCGACGTGACACAGGCCAGGCGTGCGGCTGCCGCGCGGCTGCATCATGACCTCGAAGAGGAAGCCTCCCGCGTGGCCACGCTGATGCATGCCGAGGTCGGCCAGTTCCTCGCGTCCGCGCTGCTCAGCCTGGCCGACGCCTCGCGCCGCGTCTCTCCGGAAGTACGCTCCCGCCTGGAGGACGTGCGCCACTGTCTCGGGCGGGTGGAGGAGCAGCTCCGCAGCGTCGCGCGGGGAAGGCAGCCGCGCCCCGTCGGGGATCTCGGGCTGCTCGACGCCGTCAGGTTCC
>JANOJK010000975.1:0-3417 GCA_031408165.1 Acidobacteriota bacterium
CAGGCGATACGCCTTCAACCGCCACTCGAGCAGCCACTCCGGCTCGTTCTTCTTCTGCGAGATCAGCCGCACGACCTCTTCGCTGAGGCCCTTCGGAATGCTTTCGCTCTCGACCTCGGTGACGAACCCGTACTTATACTCGCGGTTGGCGAGTTGCTCGATGGTCTCTGTGGGTGTGCTCATATGTCAGTAACCCGCTACCCGATACCAGCTGCCAGCAGGCCTGAGCTCCGTGTTCGGGAAGCTGGCGGCTGGAACCTGGCCACTACACACTGAACGAGGTCCCGCACCCGCACGATGATTTCGCGTTGGGGTTGTTGAAGATGAAGCCCTTGCTGACGAGGCTCGTGTCGTAGTCGAGCGTCGTGCCGTCGAGGAACTTGAAACTCTTGCGATCGACGAACACCCGGGCCCCGTCGGCACCCTCGAACGTGTGATCCCCGTCGCGCGCCGACGCTTCCCAGGCGAACGTATAGCTCAGCCCGGAGCACCCGCCTGCCTTGATGGCAATGCGGAGTCCCCCCGCCGGGAGGCCGTTCTTTGCGGTCATCTTCCGGATGAGTTTCCCGGCGTTGTCGCTGATCTGAAGCATGCTCTCTCAGGCCCGTCGTATCTACGACCAGAAGAGTCCTATATTAGCACGTCGACGGGTCTGGTGCCAGCGGTGCCGCAGCCCTCAGTACTTACTGAGGGATGGGTCTATGTCCTTTATCCAGCTGAGGATACCGCCTGTCAGGTTGAAGACGCGGGTATACCCCTTCTCCCGCAGCATCGCCACCGCGCGGGCACTACGGCCCCCCGACTTGCAGTGGACGACGATCTCGGCGGATCGCGGGAGCTCGTCGAGGCGCCGCGGCAGCTCGCCGAGCGGGATCAGCCGTGAGTCGGGCAGCCGGCAGATCGCCACCTCGGACGGTTCGCGCACATCGAGGATGACCGGGGCGTGGCCAGAGTCGATGCGTGTCTTCAACTCGCGGACCGAGACCTCGTGGACGCCGGCCGCCCGCGTCCCGCACGACGCGGCGGACTCGCGCAGCGTGGTGATGGTAGCGCGCGCGCCGCAGACCGGGCAGTCGGGATCCTTCGGCAGCTTCAATTCGCGGAACCGCATCTTCAGCGCGTCGTAGACGAGAAACCGGCCGATCAGCGGATCGCCGATCGCCAGGATCAGCTTCAGCGCCTCGGTCGCCTGGATGGTGCCGATGATCCCCGGCAGCACACCGAGGACGCCTCCTTCGGCGCAGCTCGGCACGAGCCCGTCAGGAGGCGGATCCGGATGCAGGCACCGGTAGCACGGGCCGCCCGGCGTCGCGAACACGGACGCCTGGCCCTCGAACCGGAAGATGCTGCCCCACGCGTTCGGCCGGCCGTACAGCACGCACGCGTCGTTCACGAGATAGCGCGCCGGAAAGTTGTCGGTGCCGTCGACGATCACGTCGAAGGCCTGGACCAGCATCTTCGCGTTCGCGACCGAGAAGTGCGCGTCGAACGTCTCCACCCGGACCTCCGGGTTCAGCGCCTCGATCCGCGACTGCGCTGATTCCAGCTTCGATCGCCCGACGTCGGGTGTGCCGTGAATGATCTGCCGCTGCAGATTACTGAAATCGACAACGTCGAAGTCGACGATGCCGAGGGTGCCGACGCCCGCGGCGGCGAGATAGAGCGCGGCCGGCGACCCGAGGCCGCCCGCGCCGACGCAGAGCACGCGCGCCGCCTTCAACCGCCGCTGTCCCTCCTCCCCGACTTCGGGCAGGAGCAGGTGTCGGCTGTAGCGCTGCCGCTCGCGCGGGGTGAGCTCGCCGGGATCCATGGTGAATCTCCGATCATAGTCGCGGCCGGGGGATTCGCAATCACCGCCACGCCACACCGGATCATCCTTCTCGCCTCCGACGCCCTCGGCGGCGAGGACAGCTTCGCGATCTCGGCCTCGGCGGAGCTTCTGTACGTGCGACCGGTTCGCCGACACCTGGCGGGTCACTCGACATGCGGAGTAAGCGAGGGCCGGCCTTGAGGTTGGCGGGGCTTTCGCCTAAACTTCGTACCCGGTGCCCATCTCCCTGATTCTGCTTGCCTTGCTCGCCGCGGTGGCGGCCGCGGCAGTGGCCTGGACTCTCGCATCCGAACGCCGCGCCCGCGACCTCCGGCAGTCGCTCGACGCCGCCGCCGCCGCGCTGTCCGCTGCACGGGCGGAGCTGGCGGTCGCGCAGCAGGCGGAGGCCGGCCTGCGCGCGTCGCTCGAGGCGGAACGCCGCGGCGGGGCGGAGAAGCTCGCAGTGCTGCAGCAGGCCCGCGATTCGCTCAGGGATACGTTCGCGGCGGTCTCGGCCGAGTTGATGGCGCAGAACAACTCGAGGTTCCTCGATCTGGCGCGGGAAAAGCTCGGCGAGTTCCAGCACGTCGCCGCCGGCGATCTCGACGGCCGGCAGAAGGCCATCGCCGATCTCGTGCAGCCGCTGCGGGACTCCCTGACGAAGGTCGACGCCAAGTTGAACGAAGTCGATCGCGACCGCGCCACGTCGCACGGCGTCCTTGCCGAACAGCTGCGATCGCTGACGCACGCGCAGCTCGCGCTGCAGTCCGAGACCGGCAAGCTGGCCCGCGCGCTGCGATCGCCCAACGTCCGCGGGCAGTGGGGAGAGCTGCAGCTGCGCCGCGTGCTCGAAGCGGCAGGGATGCTCGAAGGCCATCATTTCGAGATCAAGGAAAGCGTGCAAGGGGATGGCGGGCGGCTCACGCCGGACGTCGTCATCACCCTTCCCGGCGGAAAGAACGTCGTTGTCGATGCCAAGGTCGCCCTCACCGCGTTTCTCGACGCGGCGGAGTGCGACGACGATGGGCAGCGTGATGGCAAGCTGAGGGACCACGCGCGGCAAGTGAAGGATCACGTGGTCCGCCTCGCCAACAAGAGCTATTGGGCGCACTTTCAGCCCGCGCCGGACATTGTCGTCATGTTCGTTCCGGGGGAGGCACTGCTGAGCGCCGCACTTCAGCACGATCCCGCGCTCCTCGAGTTCAGCATGGCGAAAGGGGTGATGCTGGCGAGCCCGCTCACCCTGATCGCCTTGTTGCGGGCGATCGCTTACGGCTGGCAGCAGGAGAAGATCGCGCGCAACGCGATGGAGATCAGCGAGCTCGGCCGCCACCTGTACGACCGCATCGCGAAGCTCGCGGAACACTTCGAGAACGTGGGGAAAAGCCTGGCGAAGGCGGTGATCGCTTACAACGGTGCGGTGGGAACGCTGGAAACCCGCGTGCTGGTCACGGCGAGGCGGCTGAAGGACAAGGGGATCACCGCGCCGGAGGAAGTCCCGGACCTCGAGACGATCGATCAGATCCCGCGTCCGCTCGGCGCGCCGCAGCTCACCGGTCTGTTCGACGAAACGGCAGATCCGCTTCCCGAGAAAGACGTCGTCGGCC
>JANOJK010000983.1:0-5102 GCA_031408165.1 Acidobacteriota bacterium
GGCGGCTGCGCCGGACGAAGCGCTCATGCGTGAACTGGGGCTCAGCGACGCGGAAATCGCCCTGGCGCGGATCGAGCCGCGGTACGGCGTGGCGAGCACCGCCGCCCGCGCCGACGCGTTCCTGCTGCCGGCGTCGCTGGAGTTCGCCGAGTACAACGCGGAGAGCCCGGCCGGCCCCGGTTACAGCCAGCGCCTCGCGGAGCTGTTCGACGGCGAGCCGCTGATGGACCAGTTCCGCGAGCAGTTCGAGGTCCGGCATTACACGCCCATCATTCACCTGCTCGACGCGTTGCTCGAGAGCTACCAGGACTGGGGTGGCACCCGCAATCTCCCGCGCATCGCGATTGTCGATTGGCGCGAAGTGCCGACGTGGAGCGAGTTCGAGCTCCTCCGCACGGCCTTTGCGGATGCGGGGGTACCGACCGAGATCTGCGATCCGCGTGACCTGGTCTTCGATGGCCGCACGCTGATGGCCAATGGGACGGCCGTCGACCTGGTCTACCGTCGTGTGCTCATCAACGACATCGTGGCGCGCCCCGACGAGTGCCGTGCGCTCGTCGACGCGTACCGGCACGGCGCCGTCTGCATGGCCAACAGCCTGCGCTGCAAGATTCCGCACAAGAAGGCGTTCTTCGCCGTGCTGACCGACGATCGCTGGCGGCACCTCTTCGCGGCGGAGGACCTGGCCACCGTCGCGCCGCACGTCCCCTGGACGCGGCTCGTGCGCGACCGCGCAACCACCCGGGACGGCAAGGCGCTCGACCTGCCGGAGTACCTCCGGCGCAACCGCGAGCGGTTCGTCCTCAAGCCGAACGACGAGTACGGCGGCACCGGCGTGACGCTCGGCTGGGAAACCGCCGAGGGCGCGTGGGACGAGACGATCGCCCGCGCGCTGCGCGAGTCGGATCGCGGCTGGGTCGCTCAGGAACGGATCCGGATCCGCCGGGAACCTTTCCCCCTCTGCGAGCCCGGCGGCGTGGTCGAGCGTGACATGCTCGTCGACTTCGCCCCGTATCTGTTCCGCGGCCGCGTGGCCGGGTTCCTCACGCGCCTGAGCGCGTCCGGCCTGGCGAATGTGACCTCCGGCGGGGGGCAGGTGCCCGCCTTCATTGTCGAATCGAGGAACCGCTGACCGTGTTCGGACCCTTTTCCCCGGAGCTCGAGCCGGGGGCGCGCAACGCCGTCGAGGTCTGCCTCGCCATCAGGCCCGGCGAGCACGTCGCGCTCATCGCGGACGAGGCGAGCCGCGAGGTCGCCGCGAGCCTGTCGGCCGCGCTCGCGCACGTGGGTGCACCCGCGGAGCACATCCTCATCGAACAGGTTGCGACACGCCCGCTCGCGGCGGCGCCGGGCCAGGTGCTCGACGCGCTCGGGCGCGCCGACGCCGGCATCCTGTGCGTGCACCCGCTGCAGGGGGAGCTGGCCTCGCGCATGGCCATCGTCGCCGCGGTGGAGCGCCGGCAGATCCGCTACGCGCACATGGTGGGGGTCACGCCGGAGATCATGATGCAGGGGATGCGCGCCGACTACCGGCTCGTGGACCGCCTCAGCGTCGCCCTGTGCGAGCGGATGCGGAGCGCCAGGGGGCTGCGCGTCGAGACGGCGTCCGGCACGTCGCTGAAGGCCACCTTCGATCCATCGCTGCACTGGGTCAAGACGAGCGGCATCATCAGCACGCGCTACTGGTCCAACCTCCCCGCCGGGGAAGTGTTCACCACCCCCGCCTCGGTGGACGGCATCTTCGTCTGCAACGGCACTGCGGGGGATTACTTCGGGTCGAAATACGGCGACCTCGCGCCGACGCCGCTGAGACTCGAGATCGCGGGCGGCCGCCTCGTCGGCGCCCGCTGCGATCGCAAGGACCTCGAGCGCGAGTTCTGGGACTACTGCCACACCGACCAGCACAGCGATCGCGTCGGCGAGCTCGCCTTCGGCACCAACCTGGCGCTGAGCGACATGATCGGGATCCTGCTGCAGGACGAGAAGGTCCCGGGCGTACACCTCGCGTTCGGCGACCCCTACGGCAGCCAGACCGGCGCCGACTGGAAATCGACCACGCACGTCGACGTCCTCACCCGCGTCTGCGACGTGTGGATCGACGACGAGCAAGTCATCGAGAAGGGGCAGTACCTGCTCGAGGTTCTCGGTCTGACAGGCTGCTGAGAAGGAGGCCACTGCCTGTCACCAAGGCACGAAGACACGAAGGCACGACAATCGGAACGTTGTTTCTTCCTGCCTTGGTGCCTTGGTGCCTTGGTGCCTTAATGGTCTGCGCCCGTCGCGTCGTGGCTCGCGCGTCGAATCACACGCTGTTCAAGTACTCATACATCTGATGGCGCCAATACGGCCAGTCGTGGCCGCCGAGCGGCCCCCAGTCGTCGAGATGGTGGGGAATGCCGCGGTTGGCGAGAATGCCCGACAGCCGGTACGCCTCGGCCGGATGCTCCCAGGGGCCGGTGCCTGTCGCCAGGTGGATGTCGCAGCTCCCGAGGTGATGGAGCGCCCACTCGTCCGTGAGGTTGGCCGTGTAGTCGACGGGATTATTGAAGTAGAAGTTGTCGTCGTAGTCGCCGCGCATGAACCGCTTCATGTCGTACACGCCTGACAGCGCGAAGCAGCGCTTGACCACGTCGGGATGCTTCAGCAGGGTGTTGGCGGCGTGATACCCGCCGAGCGACGCTCCCATCGTCCATATCCCGACGCCATGGTCCCGGCAATGGCTGCGCACAAACGGCATCACCTCTTCAACGATATATTGATCGTACTGGACCTGCATCCAGCTGCGGTGGCGGGGATGCGCCCGGTCGTTGCCGAATGAGTCGCTGTTGTTCGTGTTGACGCAGAAGACCTTCACGCGCCCGGCGTCGACGGCGCCGGCGATGGCGCCGATGACCCCCTGGCGCTCGTACTCCCACTCGTCGCCGCCCGTCGTGGGAAAAGCGATCATGGGCGGGCCGTAGTGGCCGTAGACGACGACCCCCATTTCGCGTCCGAGGCGAGGTGAGTACCAGTAGTGGGCTTCGCGGTGCATCACGCAGACGTTACCAGTTTCCCGTTTCCGGTTTCCAGTTTCCCGCATGGACAAACAGTCGTTCGACGTCTGGTCTCCCCAACTGCGCAATCGGCGGACCGTCGATGTCTATCTCCCCGGCTCCTACGCGCAGGGGCGCCGGCGCTCTCCAGTCGTCTACATGCAGGACGGGCAGAACCTGTCGGATCCGGCGATCGCGTTCGGCGGCAGCACGTGGCGGCTCGACGCCGGGCTGCCATGGCTGGCGGAGCGCGCCATCGAACCGATTGTCGTCGGCATCCACAACACCGCGGACCGATTGTCGGAATACAGTCCCTTCGAGGACCCCGGGCATGGCGGAGGGAACGGCGATCGCTACGCGCGCTTCCTGATCGACACCGTCAAGCCGCGCATCGACGCGCACTTTCGCACCCGGAAGGACCGCGCGGGCGCCGTGATCGCCGGCTCGTCGATGGGCGGGCTGATCAGCCTTTACGCCTTTTTCCGGCGTCCCTCCCCCTTCGGGGGCGCGGCAGTGCTCAGCCCGTCGGTCTGGTTTGGCGCACGCGAAATCCTGGCATTCGTCCAGCGGTCCCGGCTGACGGCCGGCCGGATCTACCTCGACGTCGGCACGAATGAAGGGGCCGCTACGCTGCGCGACGCGCGGACGCTCAACCGGCTGCTCCGGCGCAAGGGGTACAAGGGCGACTCCTTGTGGTACCTCGAAGCGCAGGGGGCCCAGCACCGTGAATCCGACTGGGCCTGGCGGCTGCCACAGGCGCTGGAATTTCTCCTCGGGGAGCGGTAATCTTCCGTCCCATGAAGATTGACCGCCGCCAGTTCATCGTGACCTCGTCGGGGGCCCTGGCCCTCACCCCCTTTGCCCGCGCGTTCGCCGCTGGACAGGCGCCGGCCCAGCCGCCCACGCAGGCGGTTGCCCCACCGGCCGTAGCGAAGTTCGACGAGGTGCGTCGCAATATCGGCATCTTCACCATGCGGGGCGGCACGATCGGGTGGCTCGTCAATAAGGACGCGACCCTCGTCGTCGACACGCAGTTTCCCGACACCGCGAAAGCCTGCGTCGACGGACTCAAACAGAGAGCCGGCGGCCGGGGCATCGACCTCGTCATCAACACCCACCATCACGGCGACCACACCGGCGGAAACGCCGTCTTCCGCGCAGAAGCGAAAAAGCTCGTCGCTCACGCGCGCGTGCCGGACCTGCAGCGGACGGCCGCGGCGGCGGCACCGAACAGCCCGGCGCCGGTGGTCGCGGACGCGACGTTCGAGAAGACCTGGTCCGAGACGTTCGGCGATGAAACCGTCACCGCGCGGTACGACGGTCCCGGGCATACCGGTGGGGATGCGATGGTCCATTTCGAGCGCGCGCACGTCGTCCACATGGGAGACCTCCTGTTCCACGAGCGGCACCCCCGCGTCGACCGTGCGGCCGGTGCGTCGATCCAGAACTGGATCACCATCCTGCAGAAGGCCGGCAAGGACATGCCCGCCGATACGATCTTCATCGCGGGGCACGCAAGGGAAGGGCTGCCCCTGACCGTGGACCGCAAGGCCGTGCTTCGCTTCGCGGACTACTTCGACGCCGTGCTTGGGCTGACCCGCAAGGGCATCGCCGGGGGACAAACGAAGGAGGCGCTCGCGGCAACGGCGGCCCTGCCGGGCTTCGAAAGTTATCAGGGCGGCGGCGCCCTGTCGCTCGCAGGGGTCCTTGGCGTCGCGTACGACGAGATCACTTCGAAGTGACACTGTAGCGGTTCCGGACGCGGAGTGGGCCGGACGGCGCCGATTTAGGGTGGCGCGGCGTGGCACGGGAATGGCAAGAAGGGTTTTTGCATCCTATGCATCTGCATCGCGACTCGACTGTACTGCGAAACGAGCCGCCGCCCCGCTCCGAGGCGCCCCAACGCGCGGTCATGTATGACGACGCGCGCAAGACACTGGCGATGCTCCATGGGTGAATCGGGACCGCCAAGGTGGCGCCCATGGCGCTGTCGGTCCTGGCGCGGAGCGGCCCGCTGATCCCCCCCCGCGACACGCCGCTCGTCCTGCTCGCCGAGGACTTCGATGACGC
>JANOJK010001001.1:0-3700 GCA_031408165.1 Acidobacteriota bacterium
CTTCTCGCTCGCAACACCGTCCGGGATCGGTCCGTGGGTCATCGTCATGCTGACCGTCAACGGCCTGGTCGGCATCATGGCGCAGCCGCAGCAGCTCGCCGCGGTCGGCACGGGCAGGGACGAGCGCACGTGCCGCATCGGCATGTTCTACGGGAATTTCGTGAAGCGCGTGTGCACGGTGGGATGGGCGCTCGTCGGGCTCATCGTGGCGGCGATGGTTGCGCAGGGGCAGGCGCCGCTGGCCGACCCCGAAGACGCGTTCGGGTTCGCATGCCGCCGGCTGCTGTTCCCGGGCGCGCTCGGCCTTATGATCGCCTCGATCCTGGCCGCGAACATGTCCACGTGCTCCGCGTTCCTCGTCGACAGCGGCGCGTTGTTCACCGAGGGGCTGTATCGACGACGGCTGATGCCGAACCGGCCGGATCGCCATTATCTGTGGGTCGGGCGCCTCAGCGGTTTCGCAATCACGATCCTGGGCGTGTTCTACGCGGTCTTCCTGATCAGGAGCGTGCTCTACACGTTCCTGCTGACCGAGACGATGGCGACGTTTGTGGGCATCAGCGTCCTCGGCGGGATCCTCTGGCCGCGCGCCAACCGGTGGGGCGCGCTGGCGAGCCTGATCGGCGCGCTGGCGGCGAACTTCCTGCTCTATCGCCTGACCGGCCAGCGCCTCGATCACTGGGATCCGAATGTGTTCCTGACCGCGCTGGTCGTGGGTGTTGCGGCGCTGGTGATCGTGAGCCTGCTGACGCCGCCGGAGCCGGCCGCGCGCATCGAGTCGTTTTTCGAGCGGCTCCAGACGTGCAGTGACGAGGGCCCGGACGCCGGCGCCGTCAAGCCGTTACTGCTCGTCAACCTGCTGCACCCGCGTCGCGTCGTGGCGGATCGAGGCTGGCGCGTCTTTCGCGAGGATCTTGTCGGCTTCGGCGTAGCCTGGATACTGGTGGTTGTACTCGTGGCGGCAACAGCCGCGTTTCTGGGGATGTAACACGATGAGCACACGCGCTGTATTCGCCCTCGCCGGCTGTGTCGCCGCGCTCGTCTCTGCCGGCGTCCCGGCTGGCCGGCAGGCCGATCGCGTCTCGATTGAGGTCGATACCACCGCGGCCCTGGGGCCGATGTCGCCGATCTGGGCGTGGTTCGGCTACGACGAGCCCAACTACACCTACACCGCGAACGGCCGGAAGCTGCTGTCGCAACTGTCGGCCGCGAGTCCGGTCCCGGTATTCGTGCGGACGCACAATCTGCTCACGACGGGCGACGGCGTTCCCGCGCTCAAGTGGGGATCGACCAACGCCTACACGGAAGTCGGCGGCCGGCCGCGCTACGACTGGACCATTGTCGATCGCATCATCGATACGTATCTCGAACGCCGGATGAAGCCGATGGTGCAGCTCGGGTTCATGCCCGAGGCGCTGTCGTCGCACCCGCAGCCGTACCGCCACTTCTGGAAGCCGGGCGACAACTACAACGACATCTATACAGGATGGTCGTATCCGCCCAACGACTACGCGAAGTGGGGCGAGCTGAACTATCAGTTGACGCGGCATCTCGTGCAGAAGTACGGCCGGCGAGAGGTCGAGAGCTGGTGGTTCGAGGTCTGGAACGAGCCCGACATCCCCTACTGGCGCGGCACTCCGGAGGAGTACATGAAGCTGTACGACTTCGCCGCCGACGGGGTGAAACGCGCGCTGCCGACGGCACGGATCGGCGGTCCGGAAGTGACCGGCCCCAACGGCACGCGGACGCAGCAGTTTCTGCGCAACTTCATCGAACACTGCCTGCGGGGGACGAACTATGCGACCGGCAAGATCGGCTCGCCGCTCGATCTGGTTACGTTCCACGCCAAGGGCGCGCCGCAGGTGCAGCCCGGGGGCCACGTCCGCATGAGCGTGAGCAACCAGCTCCGCGCCATCGCCAATGGTTTCGGGATCGTGGCGTCGTTCCCTGAGCTCAAAGACATCCCGATCGTCATCGGCGAGTCGGACCCTGAAGGCTGCGCCGCCTGCCCGATCCGTACGCATCCCGCGAACGCGTATCGCAACGGCACCATGTTCTCGAGCTACACGGCCGAGCAGCTCGCGCGCACGTATCAGCTCGCCGATCTCCACAAGGTGAACCTCCTCGGCGCGGTCACCTGGGCATTCGAGTTCGAAGGGCAGCCGTACTTCGACGGCTTCCGCGACCTGGCCACCAATGGGATCGACAAGCCGGTGCTCAATGTGTTCCGCATGCTCGGTCAGATGCGCGGGCAGCGGGTGTCGGCCCGCAGTTCGGCGATGTTGCCGGTGGAGGAGGTTCGCGACCGGAGCGTGCGGGCCGCGGCCGACATCGGCGCCCTCGCCAGCCGCGACGCGCGCTCGGCGGCCGTCCTCGTCTGGAACTACCATGACGACGACCTCCCTGGTCCAGCCGCGGAGATCGACCTGACGATTTCAGGCGTGCCGGACGGGCGGCCCACTCTCACGCACTATCGAATCGACGCCGAGCACAGCAACTCGTACACGCGCTGGAAAGCCATGGGCTCGCCGCAACCGCCGACCGCCGCACAGATCGCACAGCTCGAACAGGCCGGACGGCTGCAGCTTCTTTCCCCTCCGTCGAGAGTGGCTGTGACCGCCGGGCGGCTCGTCATGCCCTTCACGCTGCCGAGACAAGGCGTCTCGCTGGTCAAATTGACGTGGTGACTGCGTCGCCGATCCCGGCACACGATTGTCAGGACTCGGGCGGAACTTCGAACGAGATCGTGTGCCTCCGGAAACCTCGCGTTTTGATCGCCCCATAGATGACACCGGCCGCGAGCCACGTGCCCCCCGCGAGCTTGGCAGGCCACCGAAGGCTGAGCCACAGGTACAGGCAGAACACGAAACCACCGAGCGGCGCGAGCAGGTCGGCGGCGCGGCGGCGTCCGCGGTCCGCGCGCACCCAGTAGTGCACCAGCGCCGCGGCGTTGACCCCCATGAACGCGATGAACGCGCCGAAGTTCAGCATCTCGGCGCCGAGCTGATAGCTCAGCGTCAGGCCTCCCGCGATCGCCAGCGCGCCCACGAGGATCACGTTGTTGCGCGGGACGTTGCGCCGCGGATCGATCGCGCCGAAGAATCGTCGCGGCAGCGCGTCCTGCCGACCCATCGCGTACAGCAGCCGCGCGGCGCCGAGATGCGCGCCGGCGCCGGATCCGATGGTTGCGACGAGCAGCGTGAAGGTGATCGTCAGGAAGAGCAGCGGGCCGCCCGCCTTGCCCGCGACGTAGACGAACGCCGTATCGACATCCGGGAAGCCCTTCCAGTCTCCCCAGACCAGTTGTGCCGCGTAGACCTCCACCGACGCGAGGATGCCGATGACGACACACGTGAGCACCGTCGCGAGGAGCACGTTGCGACGGGGATTCTCGACCTCCTCGGAGAGAGTAGAGATGCCGTCGAACCCGATATAGGTAAGGCTCGCGATGGAGGCGCCCGTGAGGACGACGGGCAGCGAGAACGTCTGGGGATCGTAAAACGGCCGCGTCAGGTCCGCGCCGCTCAGGTCAAGACCGGCAACGTAGCGGAACGCGGCCACGAGGAAGATCAGCACGACGACCGACATCGCGATCGCCAGCACCTGGTTCGTGCGGGCGGACGCCTTGATGCCGCGGAGGTTCATCGCCACAAACAGCAGCCCGAACGCCACGACCCACGCGGGATAGGGCACGTTCGGC
>JANOJK010001029.1:0-2812 GCA_031408165.1 Acidobacteriota bacterium
GGCCGCGGGCCAGGACATCATCTCGTTCGCTCCCGGCTATCCGGCGCCCGAAACGTTCCCGTGGACGGAATTCGGGGAGATCGCCGCCGAGCTCCTCGGCGGGCGCGAGCCCGGCGTCCTGCAGTACGGCCCCACCCGGGGCTACCGCCCGTTCCTCGACGCGATCGCCTCGATCATGTCGCAGCGGGGCGTGCCCGTGAAACTGGAGGATCTCCTCGTCACGACCGGGTCTCAGCAGGGGCTCGACCTCGTCACGCGCGTCCTGGTCGATCCGGGTGACGTGGTCCTCGTCGAGCTGCCGACCTACGTCGGCGCGATCTCCGCCTTCCGCAACCTGCGGGCACGTCTCGTGGGCGTGCCGCAGGACGCCGATGGGATCGATCTGGACGCGCTCGACGCCGCGTGGGAACGGGTCCGCGGTGAAGGACACCGCGTCAAGTTCCTCTACGTCGTCCCCAACTTTCAGAACCCGACGGGGCTGCTCATCGGGCTCGACAAGCGGCAGCGCCTGCTCGAGTGGGCCGAGCGGCGCGATGTACTGATCGTCGAAGACGACCCATACCGTGAGCTGTACTTCGAGGACTCGGCGACCGAGGCGGACGTCCGCCCGATCAAGGCAGACGATCGGAACGGCCGCGTCATTTATCTGAGCAGCTTCTCGAAGACGCTGGCGCCCGGCTTCCGCGTCGCGTGGATCGCGGCGCCGCCCGCGCTCGCCGCAAAGTTCGAGATGGCCAAGCAGGCGGAGGACCTGCTGACCGGCTCGCTCGACCAGCGCCTGATCTACGAGGCCTGCCGGAGGGGCGTGCTCGATCGGCAGCTGCCGATCCTGCGCGCGCACTACGCACACAAGCGAGACGTCATGGAGCGGGCGCTCGGCCGCGAGCTCGGCGGCACGGTGGCCTGGCCGAAGCCGAGGGGGGGATTCTTCCTCTGGCTCACACTCGCGAGCGGGATTGACGCCGACCGGATGCTCCCGCGGGCGGTCGAACATGGCGTGATTTACGTGGCCGGGGAAGCGTTCTACGTGAACGGCAAGGGGCAGAACACGCTGCGCCTGTCCTTCTCGGCACCCACGCCGGAACGGATCGAGGCGGGGGTCGCTCGTCTGGCGCTCACGCTCCGCGCCGAACCGGCAGCACAGGGGTCAGCGGCCGCAGCTGCAGCCCCGGGAGCGCCGTAAGGGGCTGGAGCGGCGGGTCGCCGAGCACGACGGGCCAGCGCATGAGCGAGACGGGCGCGAGCGGGGGATCGGTCAGCACCAGCGTCCCGAGCACGCGCCCGATCGGCTGGAGCTCCGGATCGGTCAGGAACGGCGCGCCGGGCAGTTCAGCCAGTTGCGAGACCGGCACGATCGACGATTCGCCGGCCGGCGCGATATAGGTCAGCCACCACTCGTTCGACAAGCCCCCCGTCACCGCGAACACCTGAACGCCCGCCGCTGTCTCGCGGATGTCCGGCGGGAGATCTCGCGGGATGTCCCCGGGCAGCGGGATGGTGCCGCTCGCGCGGCCGTCCGCGTCGTACAGCATCACCAGATAGGGGGCGACCACCGGCACGAACACGACGTTGCCGGAAAGGGCCGCGCCCGCGAGCGGCCGGCGCCGGACGGCGCTCTTCCACCTCTGGTTGCCATTCGAGCGATCGAGCGCGTAGACGACGTTGTCGAGCGCGGCGAAGTACACGCGCTCGTCGTCCACGGCGATCCGGCCCGTGGGGTTCGATCCGATCCGTTTCTTCCACTCGATTCTGCCGGAACGCCCGTCGAGGCAATTGAACTGCTTGTTGCCCGCGCCGGCGTAGACGCGGCCGCCGTGCGCGGCGATCGTGGTGACGCCGCCCGGCAGATACCGCTCCCAATCGAAGGCGCCCGTCACGAGCATCAAGGAGAGCACCCGCCCGTCGTCCGCGCCGGCGTAGACGCGGTCGCCGTCGATGACGGGCGCGAGGCGTACGCCGCCGGCGGGATGGCGCCAGACGACTTCACCGTCCCTGGCGCGGATGGCGAGGATCTCCGCCTCGGTGACGGCGATCAGCCAACCTCCTCCGGCGACGAGCGGCGCCACCGTCTTGACGCGCGGGACGATCCACGCGCTGCCGCCGTCGGCACCGCGGACCGCTTCGACCGCCTCGCCGGCGGATACGAACAAGAGGCCGTCGGCGGCCGCCATGGGCAGGACGACGTCCTTCGAGATACGCCACGCTTCTCTCCCGTCGGCGACGGAGCGCGCGGTGAGATGCGCCGATTTGAGCGCGATGAAGACGCGATCGCCGTCGCTCGCCGGCGGGGGACCGGCGGCGCCGCCGAGGTCGACGGACCAGAAGGCCGCCAGCGGAAGCCTGGGCGGCGGCGGCGTGTCCGCGGCGGCCGGCGCCGGCAGAAGCCACGCGAGCAGGAGGGCAGTGAGCACAAATGCCCTACAAGATATGGTGGTCCATCTCCCCGACACACCTTATAATAGCGGTTCCGCACCGGTGCCGAGCGGTCAGAACTACACGTGTGACACATCAAACCATTGTCGTCCTCGATTTCGGCTCGCAGTTCACGCAGTTGATTGCGCGCCGGCTGCGGGAACTCTCGGTGTACTCCGAAATCCTGCCGTTCAACACGCCGCTCGCGGAGATCCGCGCTCGCAACCCGGTCGGCATCGTGCTGTCGGGCGGACCGCGGAGCGTCTCGGAAGCTTCGGCGCCGCGATGCGACCCGGGCCTCTTCGCGTCGGACGTGCCCGTGCTCGGCATCTGCTACGGCATGCAGCTGATGACCGCCATGCTCGGCGGGCAGGTCGAGCCGGCGCCCCATCGCGAGTTC
>JANOJK010000168.1:0-3605 GCA_031408165.1 Acidobacteriota bacterium
CGAAGTGATCGGCGGGAAGGACGGCTACCTGACGGTCCACCTGAATGGACTGGACGTCTACGATCCGACGACCGGCGCGATCCGCAGCAGTTCAACGGACGACATTGCGTGCTGGTTCATCGACACCGATTACGACGGCCAGAGCTTCTTCGTCCGCCACGCCTACTTCACGGGGGCCGACGAGCCGTACGACAAACTGAAGCGCGCACTGAGGGCCGACATCGACGAGTCGGCGTGGTCTACGCTCTACAGCACGACCAGCCGTCCGTTTGCGCAGCCCGAGACCGGCAAGATCGCGGTGAAGGTGATCAATCACTACGGCGACGAGGTGCTGAAGATCTATGAAGTCTGATTTGCCCATCGCCTGCACGCTCACCCCCGACGAGCTGCGGCGCGGCCGCGAGGCACTGCTGCCGGGCATCATCGGCCGTGCCGAGGCCCACGAGCCGCTGGCGGACGGTTTCCGGTTCCGCTTCGCCTCGGGAGAGGGCGTCATTCCGGCGATCGCCGCGATGGTCGATGCGGAGCGGCAGTGCTGCCGGTTCCTGCAGTTCCAGTTGACCGCCGAGCCTGACGAGGGGCCGGTGTGGCTCGAGGTGACCGGGCCGCCCGGCACCAGCGACTGGCTGGCGGGCTGGATTCCGGCGGCGTGACCGCGCTCTCGATGTTCGACTGGCAGTGAAGCTTCGCCTCAAACCGACCAGTCAAACCCGAGAGTCGGTGTGTAGCGAATCTTCACTAGCCGGCCGAGTCCGGCAGAGCAGCGCTCTCAAAACCGCAGAAGGCGGGTCAGCTTGATCGCGGCACTGCGGTTCAGGAGCCCCGTGGGCGCGCGCTGCAGAGTGTCCCGGCCATCCGTATACACCACGAAAAGGTCACTGCCCGGGTGATACTCCCAGCGAAAGCGTACGTTGGTGCTGATCGAACTGCTGGTCGAGTTGTACTGGACGAGTGCGCCGACGAACATCCTCGGCGAGAACGTGAGCGTGCTGCGCGCGCTGAACACGTTCGCGGTGAATCGGCCTTCCGGGAGATCCACCTTGTTGACCGAGACGCCCGGCTCGAGTGAGAGGCGCGGCGTCAGGTCCACCCGCCCGCGGTAGCCGACATCGGTCCGATCGCCGGCGTAGAATCCGCCGTGCGCGGCATTCACGGTGCCCGAGATCCGCCGCTGCGTCCCGAACGTGTAGCCTCCACGCACCGTCGTAAAACCATAGGACCCGACGGGGACCACGATCCCCGGCACGATCTCGTAGGGCCCGGGCAGGACTTCGAGATTGCGCTCGTACTCCACGCTCCACGCATCACTGTTCTGGAGCTCCGTCCGCGCCACGCCCCGCACCTGCCGGTTGGCCAGCGCCCGCCGCCCATCCGTCAGATAGTCGAGCCCCGCTTCGAAACTGAGCTTGCGCACCGACGGCCACCACGCGGGCCGCCGGCTGACTCGCACCTGCGCCAGATTTTCAATGAAATCGCTTCGGCGGAGGAACCCGACTTCCGGCTTGAAGTTCTTACCGACAGCCAGTCGCTCGACTTTCAGCGCGTAGAGGTCCGCGTCGTAATCGAACCTCGCGCGATAGCTGTCCGCGTCCCCCTTCAGCTCCGGCGTGCGGGTGTGCGCGTAGTAGCCGACGAGGTTGAGGTTGTCGAAGAAAGAGAGGCTGGCATCCACGCCCAGGGCCTCGTTGACCCCGGGTACGGCCGCGGACGGAGACCGGCGCGTGCCGATGATGCCGACATAACTCCGCCGCAAGATGTCGCGTTTCACACGGACGACGCCGAAGTTCGTTGCCCGCGCCTGCACGCCCGCATCGGTGCCCGTCTGGATCTCGAGTAGTCCCAGCGTGAATTTACCCGCCTTGCCGGTGACGCGTCCGCCCACATCGATGGGGACAGGGCGCGTGCCGCTCAGCCCGATCTGGCGGCTGAAGAAGAGCAGGGGCGTGTTGGTCACACCGGGCGTGATGCTCGTCCCGGCTCGCGGAGTGCCCGTTTCGACACCGCCAAACGCGAAGATACCCTGACCCTCCAGAAAAAACTCGCGCTTCTCCGGGAAGAACTGGCTGAAGCGGGTCAGGTTCACCTGCTGGTCATCGTCTTCGACCTGGGCGAAGTCGGTCCGGAACGTGAGGTCCGCGGTGAGGCCTTTGGTGAGGCCATACTTCACGTCGGCTCCGGCGTCGGCGTCCAGCTCATTCCTGAATCGCGGATCGACGCTCCGGTCAGCCCGCACGCTCGAGACCGCGTACGGCTTGATGTCCAGGTTAAGCGCCGCGGACGGGGCCTCGACACCGACAAGGGTCGCAGCGGAAGAGAACTTGAGGATGCCGCGTGCTCCCTGCGTCCGGGGCACCAGGCTTAGATACGAAAACTCGTTCTTCCATCTCACCGTGCGGCGAACGTTGAGGCCCCAGACCTGCGGCCCGCCCGCCCGATAGCGCAGCGATCGGAAGGGGATCGCCATCTCGATGGTCCAGCCCTCGTCGTCGCGCCGGCTCCGCAAGGTCCACACCGCGTTCCAGTCCCGGTTGACGTCGCGTTCGTCGGTGACCTGAGAGTCCATCATGCCGCCGATGGCGTTCACGAGGAACTCGTAGCCATTGCGCCGATCGTAGAACGTGTCGAGCACCACGGAGAGATTGTCGTTCTGCGTGAGGTTCCTGCCGTCGCGCCGCATGTCGTTCGCCACGATGCGGTCCGGCTGGCTGTCGCGGCATCGTGCGGAGATGTACAGATGGTCGCGATCGAAGAGCACCCAGACCAGCGTCGCCTCGGTCGCGGGCTCGCCGTGGTTGGGCTCTTGCTGGAGGAAATCCTGCAGGGGTACCTGGGTCCGGTAGACGTCGTCGTCCAGGACGCCGTCGATCCGCAGCGGCTGCTCGATTCGGACCGCTCGAACGGTGACGCGCCCGTCGGTGCTCCGCGACATCACGGCGGGAGGCAGAAGGGGCGCCTGACCGCTGACCGCGGTAGACGAGGCGGCCGGCCGTTGCGCATCGGCCGCCACACACACACTCGCGGTGAGGGCCACCAGGGCTGCGGCGACGAGGCAGGCGCGGATGGGTGACCTGATGATGGTTCTCTGATGCCGGGGCCCGTCGCTATTCGAAGGACTTGGCGAACAGCGCCTCGATCGCCTTCTTGCCGTTCTCGTTGATGGTGCGGGTCCCCGTGCCGGTGAAGTGGGGATGGGTGATGGCCGGCACCCCCTGCGCCTTCCACTCCGCGCCCGTCCAGCAGAACCAGCCGTCCTTCTCCTGGTCGAACACGCAGAGCGGCTTGTTGCACAGCTTCGCGAACTCCGCGCCCCAACCCGTGCCGCCCCGCACCGTCCCGTCGGCGAGAATGGCGCCGATCACGTAGATCTCCTGGCCGCTGTTCACCTGGTACCACAGCGTCTGAAGGATCTTCCGCATCATCGGGCTGTCGGTATAGCGGCGGTGCATCAGCCGCGACACGTATTCGAGGCTCACGTCTCCCGCCTGCAGCTCTTCGTGGTTCAGCACGCGGATGCCGCGGCGGCGGGCCTCCGTATGCCCCTCGAAGGTGAAGTTGACTTCCTCGATGCCATGGCGCTCGGCGCACGCGCCGAACTCCGCCTCGGC
>JANOJK010001038.1:0-6901 GCA_031408165.1 Acidobacteriota bacterium
AGGCCGCTCAGGATGATGACGGCGAGCGGTATCGCGACGAACAGGCTCGCCCAGTGATGGATTTTGCGGTTGGCGACGTTGAATGGCACCGGGAGAACCCGAGTAAGACGCGACGCTCCATACTACCAGCGCTCGCATCCAGCGCCCGACGATGCTTTGCGGTGATTGCAATCGTGGCCGTTGGCTCAGTCGCCGTCTGATTCCTCGAGGATCGCGCGGTAGCGGCGCCGCGCGTGGTCGTAGGCACGCGCTGCGGCGTCGCGCTCGCGGTTCCGGATCCGTGGGCCCTTCTGCGACCAGCACTGATCCACCGCCGCGAGGCACCAGGCGGCGCTCTTGCGCGAGGCGCGAAGCGGCGCGCCCGCCACGGTCACGAAGATCGGGTTGGTGTGGGCGCTGCCGGGAATCCGCAGCGCAACCCAGCTGCTGCCCTCCACCCGGACCTCGAACCGAAGCTCGCGAAGGGAACCATCGGCGCGGATGCGCTGCGAGGCGGCGGCCTGACCGTTGACGATCGCCTCGACGCGCACGTCGCGGGTCCCGGGAATCCTCGCGTGTTCCGGCGTCCAGTAGGGTCGCTGATTGGGGTCCGGCGCGCCGGCCGGGTGCGCCGCCTCCGGCAGGAGACACGCGGCCCGGGCGGTGATGACGACCCGCGAGGGGCCGCCGAGCGCGAGCTCGGCGTCCGCGGTGCCGACGCCGCGCCCGTTGACGGCGAACGCCATCAGGTGGGCGCGGCCGTCCGACACATACGACCGTCCCTGCCGCAGCCCCTCGCACCAGCCGTCATAGGACAGACCCTCTGGAAGCTGCACGTACGAGCGGCCGCCGCCGACCCGATCGTCGGTGATGCAGGGAAAGTCGGTTTCCCCGGCGAGCCGCGTGCGAAAGCCGCAGTTGAGCGTGTGGTACCAGATGTTCAGCTCGTGCACGAACGGCGTGTCGAGCGCCGAGATGAAGTCCACGGCGTCGTGCGTCACGTCCACGATGTACTCGTTGGCGCCGATGCCGTCAAAGGGTGGCATCTCGTAATTCGGCAGATCGCGGCTCTTCACCTGGAGGCCCCACCCGGTGTGCGCGAAGCCGGCCACGGCGCCCTGCGCCCTGGCCCACTGGAGGATGGGCAGGTCCCACGACGGCCAGTCCTCGATCTGTCGCGTGTCCGGATAATCCTGATCGCGCAGGCGGAGCAGCACCAGATGGCCGCAGTGGCTCGACGGGAATCCCGATACTTCGAGGTCGTAGCGCAACAGCGTGGAGGCGGTCGACAGCGGATGGTGCTTCGCCTCGAAATACTGCCGCTGGTGGTAGTAGCCCGGACCCCAGTTGAGGACGGCGCCGACGCTCAGCGCCTCGCCGAGGACGTGGCGCATCATGTCTTCCGGCCGGACTCCCTCGGTGGGGCTCTCGTAGTGGCTGCAGCCGGCGGCGTGCAGATGGTGATCCCCCGAGTACCACCCGTGCGAGGCGGGATCGATCCACCGGGACAGGCGGAACTCCAGGCGTGCGAGTCCCCCCGCAGGGACCTGAACGAGACGACGATCGCTCAGGTATTCCGGTCCGCGGCCGCAGGTGAACGTGTAGTCTCCCGCCGGCAGCCGCAACGCGTCGCCGTCGGCGCGGTACACCTGCTTCTGGAAGAAGAAATCCGGGGCGAGACGCTTCACCCGCGCCGGATACACGCGGCCGAGGCGATCCTCGACCGTGAACGACGCCGTGACGGGCCGGCCGTGCTCGTCGAGGACGCGGAGCGTCACGTCGTGGGACGGCTCGACGTCGAACGTGACGGCGACGCGGTTTCTGAACCCGATGTCTTCGCTGCCGGCGCCGCTCGTGGCGCCCAGGAGCGCTTCGCGCTTCCCCCGATCCCGGCTGTACAGCGACACGATCCGGTACTCGAGCTCGAGCCCGGAGAGTTGCGGCTCCATCGGCTTGTCGTCGAACATCTCGAGCGCCAGCCAGCGGTCCATGACGTCGACCGCGCGGACGCTCACCGGCGCGATGGAGTTGCCGGTCGCGGGGCGATAGACCGGCCGCGCCTGCGGGCTCTCCATCGCGAGCCTGGGCGTGACGCCCGCTTCATTGGTCACCTTGACGAGAAACGCGCGCCACCCCTGCTCGACGAGCCGCGCGTGGGCCGCGCCGCGCGTAATTGAAATGCGGCTCTCAGGGTTGATGCGGACCTCGGCCAGGCACCGCGTCGCCAGCACGCGATCGATCGCGGCCAGGATGGCCGCCCCGTCTCCGGAATCCTCGGCCGCCTTCAGGCGCCCGATCTCGGCGGCGGCGAACGGCTCGCCGAGATGTTCCATCGCCTCGATGAGGCGCCGCGTCTGCGACAGCACGGGCTGCACGTCGCTGCGGCCCGCCGCGATCAGTCCGCGCCCGCCGAGCGGCAGCGCCATCGCACACTGCGCCAGCGTCCGGAGCATCAGTCGCCGGTCGATGTTCATCAGGTGACTCCAGCTGCGGCACATCGTTCCATATCGCGTGTCACGAAGAAGGTCATCCCCGCGATCAGCAGCAGTCCCGCCGCAACATAGACGACCGACGCGAGCGCCATCGCGGCGCCGAGGCTCGAGCGCTCGGCGATGAGGCCGACGACGAGCGGCGCCGAACCGCCTCCCGCAAGCCAGCCAATCATGTTCATGAACCCGGCGGCGCGGCCGCGCGCCTCGGGTGGGACGACGTCGAACACCGAGGCGAAGATGTTGGCGTCGTACAACCCCTTGAAAAACCCCCACAGCGTCAGAGCCACGATGAGCGTGCCGACCGACCGCGTCAGGCCGCACACGACGACGAACGGTGCGCCGCCGAGCATCCCGATGGTCTGCACGGCCATGCGGCCTCTGGGTGTCCGCCGGCGCCACCAGTCGGCCAGCCAACCGCCGACGGGCGCTCCCGCCATGCTGGCGAGTTGCACGAAGATCGTCGCCGTCAGTCCCGACATCGCGAGTCCCATGTGGAAGCGGTCGAAGAGAAACTTGGGCATCCAGGAGAGCAGCACGACCGCGACGAAGTTTGCGCACATGAACGCGCCGAGGAGGCAGAGGAGCGTCGGCGTGCGCCGCACGAGCCGCAGAAAACCGGCGAACGTCAGCACGGTGCCGGGCCTCGACCGCGTTCCTGCGTCCAGCGCATCGGCGGCGCCGCGGGGCGGCTCGATCAGGAACCGGTTCAGCACGAACCCGAGCAGGACCCCGAGCCCCCCGAACACGACGAACGCCAGTCGCCAGCCATGCGTTTCCGCGATCAGCCCCGCAAAGTACCCGCCGCCGATCGTCCCCATGTAGACGGCGGTCTGGTGGAGCCCCAGGGCGCGCGACCGCGTGGCGGCGCCGTGATAGTCGCTGATGAGCGACGTAGAGGCGGGGAAATAGAACGTCTCGCCGAGCCCTTCCGCCGCGCGGAACAGGAACAGGTGCCGGAAATTGCGCGACAGCGCCGTCGCCATGCAGATCAGGCTCCAGACGTGCAAGCCGCCGAGGATGACCGTCTTCCGCCGCGCCCGATCGACCAGCACACCGGCAAACGGCGCGCCCAGTCCGTAGACCCAGGCGAACCCCGACGCGAGCAGCCCGAGCTGCACGGGGGTGAGCTGCATCTCGCGCTCGAGCAGCGGAAAGACCGAGAAGATGGCCTGCCGGTCGGCGTAGTTGAAAAACGAAATACACCACAGCATGGCGACCACCCGCCATTTGTAGGGCATGCGGGGCCGATGGTAGCGCATCACGGCGCGAGCTGGGAGAGAATGCGCGCATGCCGAACGAACGGGAGAACATGCTGAACGGCGACCTGTACGATCCGCTCGATCCGGAGCTCGTCGCGGCGCGCATCCGGGCGCGGGACCTTTGCCAGGCCCTCAATGCCACCCGCGAGGCCGACGCCGGCGAACGACGGCGGCTGCTGATCGATCTGTTCGGCGCGGGCGGCGACGAGGTCTGGATGCAGCCCCCGTTCTATTGCGACTACGGGTCGAACATCGCCCTGGGGACGCGCGTCTTCTTCAACTTCAACTGCGTCGTCCTCGACGTCTGCCGCGTGCTGGTGGGGGACTACACGCTCTTCGGCCCCGCGGTGCAGATCTATACGGCCATGCACCCGCTCGATGCCGAGCTGCGCCGCACGCGGGAGTTCGCCAAGCCGGTGACGATCGGGTCGGACGTCTGGGTCGGCGGCGGCGCGATCATCTGTCCGGGGGTGACCATCGGGTCGCGGGCGGTGATCGGCGCGGGCAGCGTGGTGACGCGCGACATTCCCGACGACGTGTTGGCGGCCGGTAACCCGTGCCGGGTGATTCGTCCGATCACGCCCGCGTGACGCCGGGCTCCGCGTCATCGTCGGACTCGGGCTCGGGCTCGGCGATCGAGACGGCGCCATGTCGCCCGCCAGGCCGCGAGGGACGAGGCTCGCGCACTCCGGCCTCGGGTTCCGGCGGAGGCGCTTCCCGGACGGGCTGATACTCGTACGCCACCATCGAGAACGTTCCCCGTCCACCCGTCCGGCCGGACAGCTCGGGCCAGAAGTCCATCATGCCGGCAAGCGGCACCCGCGCGCGGATGATCTGCTTGTCGCCGCTGGGCTCACGCGACAGGATGCGGCCGCGCCGCCGCAGCAGGGACTCCGCCACGCCGGCGCCGTCTGCCGCTGGGACGACGGCCACCACGTGCATCACGGGCTCGAGGCGCTTGCTCATGGCTGAGTTCTCATGCGAACTGCCCGATTTTACCGCCGACAGGCGCAACCGTCGCGCCCCTCGTCCCGTCAAAGAAGCGACATGACTACTGCAATGGCTGACCTTCGGTTCGCGATTCGGGGCCTCGTGCGGAGCCCGCTCTTCTCGACCGTCGCGATCCTCTCGCTGGCGCTCGGCATCGGGGCCAACACCGCGATTTTCACCCTCATCGATCAAATCGTCCTGCGGAAGCTGCCCGTCAGCCATCCCGAGCAGCTGGTCATGCTGTACCAGACCGGCTCGCACAACGGCAGCAACATGGGGTCGCGGATGCACTCGTACCCTATGTACCAGGACATCCAGCAGCGCGCCGAACCGCTGGCCGAGGTGCTGTGCCGCCGGCTCGCGGCCGCATCGGTGAGCGTGGACAACCAGACCGAGCGGGTCGAGGCCGAAATGGTCTCCGGAAACTATTTCACGATGCTCGGCGTGAAGCCGGCCCTCGGCCGCGTGTTCAACTCCCAGGAAGACGATCGCCAGTATCGGGGCCACCCGGTCGTCGTCCTCAGTTACGGGTACTGGGAGACGCGCTTCGCAAAAGATCGGGGCGTCCTCGGCAGGAAGATCCTGGTAAACGATTTCCCCATGACGATCGTCGGCGTGTCGGAGGCGGGCTTCGCGGGAATCGATCCGGCGCAGTCGCCGCAGATTCGCGTGCCGGTGCAGATGAAACCGGTGATGGTGCCCGACTGGGGCTGGCTGCACATGGACGATCGGCGCGCCCGCTGGGTCCAGGTGTTCGGGCGGCTGAAGCCCGGCTACACGGTGGAATCGGCACAGGGTCCGCTGCAGGGACTCTTCACGCAGGTCCGCGCACATGAAATGACGCTCCCCGCGGCGAAGGACTGGTCCCCCTATTCGCGCGAGCAGTTCATGAAGGGGCAGATGCACGTCGTCGGGGCCGCGATGGGGTACTCCGGCATCCGCAACAGCTTCTCGACCGCTCTCGTCGTCCTGATGGGCATGGTGGGACTCGTCCTGCTGATCGCGTGCGCCAATGTGGCGAACCTGCTGATCGCGCGGGCGTTCATGCGGCAGAGGGAGATGGCCGTCCGCCTGTCGCTCGGTGCGTCACGCGGACGTCTCGTCGCGCAGATGCTGGTCGAGAGCCTGGTGTTGTCGTGTGCCGGCGGCGCCGCCGGCCTGGCGCTCGCCGTCGTGTTGACGCGCGCCCTGCTGGCGCTCGTGCCGTCCCAGGGTACGCCGCTGCTGATCTCGGCGACGCCGGATTCACGCATCCTCGCCTTCACGATCGGCCTGACGTTCCTCACGGGCATCGTGTTCGGCCTGGTGCCGGCGCTGCGCGCCAGCCGCCCCGACCCGTGGACGACGCTGAAGGATACCGTCGGGTCGATTGCCAACACCGGTGGATCGCTGTTCCTCCGCAAGGGGCTCGTCGCCGCGCAGGTCGCGCTCAGCTTCCTGCTGCTCTTCGGCGCCGGCCTGTTCGTCCGCAGCCTGCAGAACCTGAAGACGACCGATACCGGCGTGGCGCTCGACAACCTGGTGACGTTCCAGCTGTCGCCCGATCTCAGCGGCTACGACGAGGAGCGGGCCGTCATCTTCAATCGCCAGCTGATCGACCGGCTGCGCTCTGCGCCCGGCGTGACGTCGGCCGCGCTGGCGGCGGTGCCGATCCTGAGCGGGGACGAGTGGGACAGCTCGATGGCGGTCGAAGGGCACGTGGCGAAGGACGGCGAGGACATGCAGGCGTTCATGAACGCGCTCTCGCCGGGCTACTTCGAGACGATGAAGATCCCGTTTCTCGAGGGGCGCGATTTCAGGCTGGCGGACGTGAAGAAGCAGGCGCAGGTCGCCATCGTCAACCGGCGCTTTGCCGCGCATTTCTTCCCCGGGAAGAGCGCGGTGGGGAAGCGGCTCGGCTGGGGCGGCGGACCGAAGTCGAAGCTCACGATCGAGATCGTCGGCGTGGTCGCCGACTCGCTGTACGAAGGTCCGCGTGAAGGGGTCCGGCGCCAGGTGTTCGTGCCCAACTGGGGGAAGGGAGGCGTCGTGTACTACCTGCGCGCGCAGACCGGTTCCGCGGCGGCAGCGAATCTGATCCGCAACGAGGTGAAGCAACTCGACGCCTCGATGCCGGTCTACGAGATGAAGACCGTCGAATCGCAGCTCGATCAGACGCTCTTGACCGATCGGCTGATCGCG
>JANOJK010001068.1:0-2057 GCA_031408165.1 Acidobacteriota bacterium
GGCCGACCTGACCTCGGGGGCACTGACGCGCGTGACCTACGGCGGCACCAACGCCTCGCCGGCCTGGTCGGCCGACGGGCAGCGGATCTTCTTCGCGACGCGCACCTCGGGAGCTTTCGGGATCGCGTCGCGTGGCGTCACCGATCGCAGCACGTCCCCGGCGACCGCCCCGCCCGCGTCGCACCTGTTCCCCTCATCCATCGCGGCCGACGGCCGCATTGCGGTGACCTCGTTCCTGCCGGGCGGACGGACTGCGGCGGGGATCATCCCGGCCGGGGGCGGACCGCCGCAGCTCGTCAGCCTCAACGACGCCCCGTTCGACGAGGCGGCGCCGGTGTTCTCGCCCGACGGCCGCTGGCTGGCGCTCGAATCGGACGAATCGGGACGGACCGAGATCGTCGTGCGCAACCTCGAGGACGGCCGGCGGTTCGCCGTGTCCGCAGGCGGCGGCACCCGTCCGCAGTGGAGCGCCGACGGGCACGCCGTCTACTACGACGCCGGACGCCGGCTGATGCGCGCCGAGGTCCTCCCGCAGGTGCGGAAGGCGGACGTCCTGTTCGATCGCGCGGGCGCCCGCGTCCTCGCGGTGACACCGGCCGGCCGGATGCTCATCGAAGAGCAGCCCACCGGCGGCGATCGTGCGCTCGTGATCCTTCAGTGGCTGCGCGAACTCCGGCAGCGACTTCCGCTTCCTGTTACAGCTCCCCGGTAGACAGATGGCTGGTTGTTCGTACCGGCGGGGTGACGATGCCACGGGTCATCACAAAGGCCACCAAGATCACGCAAGAACTTAGTGAGCTTCGGGACGTGATCGTGGCAAGCGAACTACTGTTGGCGCCAGCCGCCAGCGATCAGCGCGCGCGTGACTTCTTCCAGGAACTGCGCCGCATCGATGGCCCGGGTGAAGCTCGTCTCCATCACCGCCTCGTCGGGCTCGCCGGCTCTGTGCGTGACCCTCCACAGCTCCGTCCCGCTCGCGACGACATGGAAGCTGTAGATGCGAACCTCGTCACCTCTGCCGTAGCGGAACACCTCGTGAACGTCGTGATCGTCCATTGGACCTTTCATCCGCGAGCTTACTCGCTATGATGACCGGATGTGTTCCGTGATCGACCACTGGACGGCCGGCACGTGAGCCGCGAGCTGGAACGCATCGCGCGCGACGCGATGGTCGCCCACGGCCTCGAGCCGGAGTTCCCCGCCGCGGCGCGCGCCCAGCTCGCGCACCTGGGGACCCCGCCCACGGACGGCCTCCGCGACCTGCGCGCGCTCCCCTGGTCGTCGATCGACAACGACGAGTCGCGGGACCTGGATCAACTGGAGGTCTGCATCGAACAGCCCGGCGCGCCGCCGCGCGTGCTGATCGCGATTGCCGACGTGGACGCCCTGGTGCCGAAGGACTCGCCGCTCGATCGGCACGCGGCCCTCAACACCACCTCGGTCTACACGCCCGCGATCATTTTCCCGATGCTGCCGCCGGAGCTCTCAACCGACTGCACCTCGCTCAACCAGGACCAGGACCGCGCGGCGATGGTCGCCGACATGACGATCGACGACGCCGGCGCGATCGTCGCATCGGATATCTACCGGGCGCTCGTCCGCAACAAGGCGCAGCTGACCTACAACGCGATCGCCGCCTGGCTCGACGGAACGGGTCCCGCGCCCGAGGCGTTCGGGCGGACGCCGGGGCTCGAGGCCCAGCTCCGGCTGCAGGATGCCGTCGCCGACCGCCTCCGCGATCGCCGGGCTGATGAAGGGGCGCTCGAGTTCGCCCGCTCCGAGCTGCGGCCGGTGGTCGAGGGGGACGGCGTCACGGAGCTGCGCACGGAGACGACGAACCGCGCCAAGTCCATCATCGAGAACTTCATGGTGGCCGCCAATGGCGTGGCCGTTCGCTTCCTGACGGATCGCGGCTTCGCCTCCATCCGCCGCGTCGTCAAGTCCCCTGAGCGGTGGCCGCGCATCGTCGAGCTGGCGTCGCAGCACGGCGGATCTCTCCCCGGCGCTCCCAACGCGCACGCCCTGCAACAATTTCTCAAGGCGCGGCGGGATGCCGA
>JANOJK010001069.1:0-2337 GCA_031408165.1 Acidobacteriota bacterium
CCGCGTCATGGAGCAGAGCCCGCTGTCCGCTGTCGGCGTCGACGCCGGAAGCGCCGTGTCGTTCGTCATCACGCTGGGCGCGCTGGTGCCCGACATCCACGAGCAGTTGGTCGTTGACGGACGGGCGCTGCTGACGGCAGCAGGCCTCACGCCCGGCGGCACGCTGAACGTGAACGATCCGGTGATCCCGGCCGGACTCGTGGCGGGTACCAACCCGCCCGCGGGTTCGTCGGTTCCCCCCGGAACCGTTGTGACCCTGCTGGTGTCGGTCGGTCCGGTTATCGTGAATACGGTTCCGGCGGTCGTCAACCTGCCTCAGGCCGACGGCGAAGACGCGATCATCGCGGCGGGTCTGACCGTCGGGGCGATCACCTTCGCGAACAGCAACACGGTCGCTGCGGGCAACATCATCAGCACGACCCCGGTGGCGGGAACCGTGCTGGCGCCCCTGGCACCCGTGGCGGTCCGTGTGTCACTGGGCGCCGACGGCCTGGTGCTCGCGCTCGGGTTCGACGAAGTGTCCGGGACGGACGCAGCGGATTCCTCGGTCGTGGGGAATGTCGCCACGCTCCGCCAGGCGACGATGGTGCGGGCGCCCGGGCGGCCCGGGTTCGGCAACGCCGTGCAGTTCGACGGCGTGGACGACTGGGTCACGGTGGTGGACGGAGTGGCCAACTCGCCGCTCGATCTCACCACCGGCATGACGCTCGAGGCCTGGGTCAACCCGTCCGTGATGAACGGCTGGGAGACGGTCGTGATGAAGCAGCGCGGCGCCGGGCTCCTGTCGTACGCGATGTACGCAGGGACGACCCTCCCGGGCGGCGTGGCCGCCGGGTACATCCGCGCGCAGGGCGTTGACCAGGTGGTCAGCGGACCGCCCGCGCTGGCGCTCAACACGTGGACGCACATCGCGACCACCTACGACGGGACGACGCAGCGGTTCTTCATCAACGGCGTGCAAGTCGGCTCGGCGCCGATGAACACAGCGATTGCCGTTGGCAACCAGCAGCTGCGTATCGGCGGCAACGGCTCGTTCGCCGGTGAGTTCTTCCAGGGTCTGATCGACGAGGTGCGCGTCTACAATCGCGCACGCACGGCGGCTCAGATCACCGCGGACATGAACACGCCGATCGTCCGGTAATCGAATCGCACGATAACGCCGGTCCCGGCCGCATGGTCGGGGCCGGCGTCTTTATGTCAGCACGGAAGTTGCTATGGGAAGCGTTGGAGGGGACATGAAACAGTTAGTGCTCGTCACCGCGTGCGTGTGTGCCGTCGCGTCCGGTTCCGCGTTCGCGCAGTCAAGTTATCCCGCGTCCCGGCCGAAGGCGGACGCGTCAACCGCTCAGCCGTACCGGCTCATGGATCGCTCGTTCGTACTTTCGGCCGCCCAGGGGGCATTCGCCGACGCCGAGTTGGGACGGCTGGCTGTCGCCAGGGCGTCCAGCGCCGACGTGCGGCGCTACGCACAGCAGATGGTGGACGCCGGCGAGAAGATGACCGCGGAGCTCAAGCCGCTGCTGAAAACCCAGGACATTCCGCCGCAGGTCGCGATCGACACCCGTCACAAGGTGACGCGCGACTGGCTGGCCAAGCTCTCGGGTGAGCCGTTCGATCGCGCCTACATGGCCGCCATGAGCGCGAAGCAGGCCAATGAGGCCACGTTTTTCCAGCGTGCGACGACTCTGATCAGCGAACCCGACGTGAAGAGTTGGGCGGCGCGGGCACTGTCGGTCGTGCAGGAACACCAGGAGGCGGCGAAAGCCATCACCCTGGGCTCGAAATAGCGCTCCACTAGCAGGCTGATGAAAAACGCGAAGCTGCCGGGGCAGAAGGCACAAGGCAGAAGGCAGGACACTGAGATCGCGCCGCAAATCTACATGTTCTGCATTTTGCCTTCTACCTTTTGCCTTCAGGTTGGCACTTTTTCAGCAACCTGCTAGACCGCGAGGCGCCGCCCGGCGCGCGTCTCGCGCGTTTCGACCATCCCGCCAGGCCGCCGTTCGTCAGAACAAAGTCTGCCTCCGGGCAGCCTTTCGCGGGATTTCCCCGCACTTTCCATGGAACGTGGGTTGCTCTTTCTCCGGCGCTCCTGGCGGTCGGCGTTTCGTGACACATAGCGAATAGGGGAATCAGCATGGCTTCACGTTTCATCACGTCCACGGTGGTGCTCGCGCTCGCGTTGGTGCCGCTGGCCTGCACGAGCGCCCAGGACAAGGCCCGCGCAAGCCTCGGCACGATGAACGTCACCTACGGCGACGACTCCTTCGTCGACCGGGCGGGCGCCGGCGATACGCTCGCCGTGCGCGCGTTCCTGCAGGCCGGCATGAAGCCCGA
>JANOJK010001088.1:0-5461 GCA_031408165.1 Acidobacteriota bacterium
AGCGCCCGCGCAGCGCCGCCATCCTCTCGAGGTACCCCTCGCGCACCTTCGACGGCTCCGCCGTGACCTCGTCGGCGCTCTCGACGTCGGTGAACTTCGACGCCCCCTTGAACGGGAACTGCAGCTCGTGCGGATCCAGCAGCTGGAAGACGATCACGTCGGTGCCGCGGAAGCGCAGGTGCTTCAGCCCCTTGATGACGCGCTCCGGATCGTCGAGCAGGTCGGAGATGAGCACCGCCAGGCTGCGCTTGCCGAGCGCGTCGGCGAGCTGGTGGAGCGGGCGCCCCACGTCGGAGCGCAGCCCCGGGACGATCCGCTCGAGCGCGAGCAGGATGGAATGCAGGTGCCCGGGCCGCGCGCTCGCCGGCAGGCGCGCCGTGATCTTCTCGTCGAACTCGATGAGCCCGGCCGCATCCCGCTGCCGGTTCATCAGGTACGCCAGCGAGGCCGCGAGCACGCTGCCGTACGCGAGCTTGCTCATCGCGGCGCCGCCACGGTACGCCATCGAGGCGCTCACGTCGAGCAGCAGGTGGCACTCGAGGTTGGTTTCCTCCTCGAACTTCTTGACGTAGTGGCGATCCGTCCGCGCGTACACCTTCCAGTCGAGCGTGGACAGGTCGTCGCCCGGCAGGTACTGCCGGTACTCGGCGAACTCGACGCTGAAGCCCTTGTAGGGGCTGCGGTGCAGACCGGAGAGGAATCCCTCCACCACCGTACGCGCCTTCAGCTCCATCGACCCGAGCCGCGCGATCACGGCAGGGTCGAGAAAGCGGACGTCGCGGCCCGGGGCGGTCACAGGCATGGTTACATTCCGCTGGGCATTGTCACATTCCGCTCCGCGGGGCGGGCACCGCCTCGATCAGCCGATCGACGAGGATGTCGGACGTCACCTTCTCCGACTCGGCGTAGAAGTTCGGGATGATGCGGTGCCGCAGGATCGGATGCGCGAGCGCGCGAATGTCGGCCACCGACACGTGATACCGCCCCTGCATGAGCGCGCGCGCCTTCGAGGCGAGGATGAGCGACTGCGAGGCGCGCAGCCCGGCGCCCCACTTCACCCAGTCCTTCACGAACGGCAGTTCCGCCTGGCGCCCGGGCCGCGACGAATCCACCAGCCGCACCGCATAGCGGGCAACCTCCTCCGCCACCACCACCTGCCGCACCAGTTGCTGGTATTCCAGGATCTCGGCGCCGTCGAGCACCCGCGCCGGTTTCGGCCTATGCGCCCCGGTCGTCTGCGTCACCACGCGCACCTCGTCGTCTTCGGACAAATACGAGACGACGATGTTGAACATGAACCGGTCGAGCTGCGCCTCAGGCAGCGGATAAGTGCCTTCGAGCTCGATCGGGTTCTGGGTCGCCAGCACGAAGAACGGGCGCTCGAGCTGGTAGGTGCGCCCCGCGGCCGTCACGTGGTATTCCTGCATCGCCTCGAGCAGCGCGGCCTGGGTCTTGGGCGGCGTGCGGTTGATCTCGTCGGCCAGCAGGATCTGCGCGAAGATCGGCCCCTTCACGAAGCGCAGGCTGCGATGGCCGTTCTCCTCGTCCAGCACCTCGGTCCCGGTGATGTCGGCCGGCATGAGATCGGGGGTGAACTGGATCCGCTTGAAGGACAGGTCCAGGATCTCCGCGAGCGTCTTGATCAACAGCGTCTTGGCGAGCCCCGGGACTCCGGTGATCAGGCAGTGCCCGCCCGTGAAGAGCGCCATCAGCACCTGGTCGATCACGGCGTCCTGACCGACGATGACTTTCCGGATTTCGTCGAGGATGCGGTCGCGTCCCTCGGCGACGCGCTCGGCGACCAGGGCGAGTCCGGGTTGGGTGGTGTCCATGCTCAGTGTGTCAGCGAATAGACGATTTCATTGATCTCCATCCGGTACGCCATCGCGGTGTACTTCACATAGCCCGGATACTCCGTCGCGTTCGACCACTCCCAGCCGTCCCCCATGTCGACGTTCCAGTTGATGAGGACCATCGCGCGGCCGTTGTCGTCCTCGATCGCGCGCAGGGCCGCCACGTAGCCCCCCTTCTCCCACGTGCGCCCCTGCAGGAACGAGCCGAGGCCCGGCGTCTGCGGGAAGCCGTCCATCTTGTAGAAGCAGCTGAAGATCGGGTGCTCCTTCGGGAGATCGACGATCTTCCGGTCCGGAAAGACCCGTTTCATCTCGCGCTCGAGATTCGCCCATTCGATCGGGCCGTGGAAATCGTCGAACGTGAGCGTGCCGCCGCGCAGCAGGTACTCGCGGAGGATGCCGACCTCCGCCTCTTTCAGGCGCAGGTTGCCAGGCTCGACGATGTAGATCCACGGGTGGTTCATCAGCTCGGGGTTCTCGAGCGTGAGGTCGATGGGATCGTTGACCTGGATCGAGGTCGCGCTGCGCAGGCGCCGCGACAGGTTCCACTCGGCGGCGGGCGCGTCGATGTACCACGGCTCGTCGTACATCGCGAAGCTGCCGCGCGCCGGAACCGTCCACGCAGTGTAGTGGATGCGGACGAACGTCCACTGGAGCCCCGCGAATCGCGCGTCGGGGACGGCGGCCGTGGGCGCGGCGGGATACTGCGCGCGGGGCGTGCCGATCCACAGGGCCGCCCCCAGCAGCCCGAGACCCACGACGCCGATGAATGCCTTCATCCTCCTACCGAGTTGAGCAGCAACTCCTGCGCCCGCTCGAAGCTGGGCGCGATCTCCAGCGCCGCGAGCGCTTCCCTCTTGGCTTCGGTTCTGCGGCCGGCGAGCAGGTAGCTTTCACCCAGATCGCAGTGCGCCGCCGCCTTGTCGGGCGCGCCGGTATGGAGGGCGGCGCGGAACTCGCGCGTGGCGACCGCCGCGTCACGCTTCTTCAGCGCGAGCCGCCCCCACGCGCTGTGCGCGGCCGCGTCGAAGGGATCCAGCGAAACGACCCGCGTGACGGCGACCAAAGTCGCCCGCTCGTCGCCCGCCGCCTCGGCGAGCGCCCACATTTTCCTGGCCGCCTCGACATTCGTGTGATCGGCGCCGAGGAGCGCCTCGTACTCCTTGACACCCCGCGCGCGGTCGTTCAGCTTCTCGGCAAGCGCCGCCATCAGCGCGTGCGGGCTCTCGGGCCCGATCGCCGAGGGCACGAGCACCGCGGCGCGCTGGAGCGGCGCAAAGCCCGACGGGTCGCCGGCAGCCGACAGCGCCTGGCCGAGCGCGAGCTGCGCGATGTAGCTCTCCGGCTTCGCGACCGCGGCCGCCTTCAGGGCCTCCAGCGAGCTGGCGTCCACTGGCTTCTCGGAGTCGTGCAGCGCCCGTCGCATCGTCCCGAACCGTTCGTCGAGCGCCTTGTCGAACGTCACCTGCAGGTCGTCGAACGACAGGTTCAGCGTCCGCTTCAGCGCGGCGTCGGTGTCGATGCCGTCGGCAAAGGACTGGACCAGCGTCCTGAGCGCCTGCTGGCCGCGCGAGGCGACGATGTGCTCGACGAGGAGCGAGGCTTCGTAGTACGCGAGCGAAATCGTGTCGGGCCGCGTGAACCCGGCGTTGAGATCCTTGAGCTTGAGGACCTTGCCGCGATCCATGGCGCGCGCGAACGTGGTCTCCATGTCGCGCCCCCACTCAGGCCGCTGCACCGATTCCTCGTAGACCGAAATGCCCTCCGTCAGCCAGCGTGGGACGCGCTGCTTCGACAACTGCAGCGTCACGACGTGGGCGAGCTCGTGCCACAGGGTCGCCTGCCAGCTGAAGGTCCCCGGCTGGCGCGCCGTCGGAGAATCCATCGTCACCACGCGGCCGAAGCAGGCGCCAAGCGCCCCGATCATGCCGGGCAGCCCGAGGTTGCGCACCGCGAAGTCGTCGTGCTTGGGAAAGATCTCGATCAGGATCGGCCCGGCAGGGGTGAAGCCGTAGCGCGCCGAGAGCGCCTTGAGCGCGTCCTGCGCGAGCGGCATCGCGTACTCGCGCAGCACCGGCGCCTCGTCGCGGTGCATCTTGAGGACGATATCCCCTTCCTTGACCGTCGTGAACTGCTCGATCTTGTCGAGCACGCTCAGAAGATTGAACGTGACGGTGTCGTACGAATCACTGCGCCACGAGCGGTCGAGGGCGCGCCGCGCGCCCGCTTCGTCGCCGGTGCGCATCAGGTGCATACCGAGGTCGCCGGCCGCACGGCTGCTCGTCGGATCGAGCGACAACGCCTTCTCGGCGAGCGCGGCCGCTTCATCGAAACGGTAGTGGCTCGCCGCCTGTTGTCCCGCAATGCGGTAGACGTCCCCGTACGCCGGGTTGACCTCCAGGACGGCGGCCACCTCGCGATCGAACGTGGCCTTGTCATCCTTCACGTACGCCATCGCGGCGAGGAGGGCGCGAGCCTCGAGGTGCGAGGGGTTGACGGCGAGCACCTTGTCGATCTCGGCCCTCGCTTCTGCGTCGCGGTCGGCGTCGAGGTGCAACTCGGCGAGCAGCAGGTGGGCATCCGCGAGCTGCGGATCGATCGCGACGGCCTTCTCCGCCGCCGCGGCCGCCTTCGGCGGATCCTCTTGTTCGAGGACGCGCGCCAGCCCCACGTGCGCCGGCGCCCAGTTGCCGTCCGCGGTCAGCGCCGCCTGGAACGCCTTCAGCGCCTCGACGGGATTGTGCTTTTCGAGGAAGAGCCGGCCGAACGCCGTCTCGAAGACTTCGACGGGAGCGCCGGCGCGGCCAGCGTCGAGAAAGAAGGCCTTCGCCTCACGCGGCCGGTTGAGGGCGTGCGCCGCGCGCGCCGCGCGCACAAGGACGGCGGAATCCGAAGACGTCGGCCCCTGGCGAAACAGTGCCGCGAGGAGAGGTTGTGCGTCACCGTTCCGGCCGATCGCGCGATACAACAGCGCGAGCTCGAGCGCCGCTTCGCCCGACGGCTCGCGCACGACGACCGGCTCGAGGAGCGCCACCGCGTCGCGATACTTGCCGCGCGCGATCGCGAGTTGCGCGAGCACCACTGCGGCGGCCGGATCGGCGGCGCCGCGCGCCGTCGCCATCTTTTCTGCCACCTCGCGCTGGCCGTGGGCGATGGCGGCAGCCGCCGCGCGCGCGAAGTCCGCCGGAGTCGCCGTCGCCTGAGGGGGCCGCACGGCAGAGCCGGCCGTCCCGAAGGTGACGAGCAGCACCAGTATGAACAACAGTCTGGCGGACCCGAAGAAGCGTCGCTGCATCAATTTGCCCGATTATAGACTACGCGTGAGGCGCCCCAGACCGCCTGAAGCAGAGTCTGTGCCGTTAGGACGGTGACAACAGTGTGGCAGTCTCAGCTGCCAGCTTCCAGCTTCCAGCTGCCAGCTTCCAGTTGACGGGAGAGCTAAAAAAGCGGTCTCCATGTGAAGAACAGCGCCGCCGCCAGCCCCTGCCCGAGGGCAAACGCCGTGACGAGCGGTGTGATGAGACGCGGCGGCGCGGCCGCGGCGAGGGCGAGAAACAGCGGAAACAGCGTCGAGGTCAGCCGCCCCATCGACAGCACGCCGCCGGCCA
>JANOJK010001125.1:0-5941 GCA_031408165.1 Acidobacteriota bacterium
GTCACCGCCCTCGGCGCCACCGCCGCGCGCAAGAGCGGTGCGGAGTTCAAATGGAAGGCGGTTACCCGAGGGGCGAAGCCCCCTCGGATCGGACTAGTCTCGTCCACCGCACCCGCTGTCCGTTCGACCCGTCAACATGTCGGACGACAAGGTCACGCCGGCGAACCACCCCCACGTGAGCACGAAAAGCCGTCCCCGGCTGCAGCGCCTGTGTGAGCCGGGATGAATAGAGGCTTCAAGAGCAAAGCGATCGTCGCCGAAGACGATTGACGGATTGTATTCAAGTTGGAAAGGAGAGTCGCGATTTGGTGTGACTGGCGCTTTCCGTTCGGCGAGTACCGCTTGGTTGTTTCCCGCGCCGACGCGCACGATCCGGAGGGACACCACTCCGCCGTCGGCAGGCCGACCTCGCCAACTGATCGTCCCGCGGAACGTGCCGGTCAACAGGACCCTGCCGCAGCCGCTGAACGTATGATGCTCGATCGTCACCGACACCTTCGCCGTGGTGACGCCGGAAGGACCGTTGCAGACGGCCCGTTCGACCGCGACCACCACGTCGCGTGCGCCATCGCTCGCCTCGATGGTCATGCGATCGTTGTTGTTCGCGACAACACGTCGGGGGATGGCGGTGACGGGTGGCATGTCGGGTCCGGCGACAAAGGTGAGCGCGATCCCTTCGTCGTACTCGAGTACCCAGTCCGGCTGGTCGCCAGTCGCCCGGAACTCGACGCCTCGCAGTTTGGCCTCCTGCCATGGCGCCTCCGCCGGGTTACTCCGGCACATCGCCTTGCCCATGGGCCCTGTCATCCGCAGGTACTCTGCGTTCATCGTGACCGTAACCGTGGGGTCCGCGTACGTCGCGGGATCCTCGCCAGTCTTCGAGAGAACGAACGGCGCGAGCCCTGTGCCCCAGACTTCGAGACGATCCCCATACAGACGTACGGCGATCGTGGCCAGGTTGTCGCAGTCGTAGACGAACACGGCGCCTTGCGGAAGGAGGCCGCTGGCGGCAACGGCGCCAGGAAAGCTGACGCAGATGAGGGCCAGGATGGCCCGACGGGCGGCGCGGAGAGACACGCCGGCGACGCCTGCAGCCCGCGCCAGCCACAGTCGCGATCGCTGCCGTGCGGGCGACCGGCTCATGGAAGATCCAGTTCTGCGGCCCTGCGGTCCTCTACCGCCGGTTCCGCGGTCATCATCGGGAACTGAGGAAGCGCCTGGTGGCGTTCCCACCAGGCATGGGCGGACTCGAGCGTCCATGCATCCGCCGGCATCGTCGCAGCAAGGCGCTCGCTCACGACCGCCGCGGACGCCGGCCTGGCGCCGGGATCCTTCGCCAGACACTCCATGATCAGCGCATCGAGGGCCGGAGGAATCCTGAACTCCGATAGCAGCCCCGGCGGGACGGGCGCATTCTGCACGTGTGCGACGGCGGTCGCGACGGGCGTTTCACCCGAGAACACGGGCCGTCCTGTCAGCATGTAATAGGCGACACATCCCAGCGAGTAGATGTCGGTACGGCCGTCCACCTCGGGATGACCGAGCGCAACTTCCGGTGCCATGTAGCTTGGTGTTCCCAGAGTGGTTCCTTCCCTGGACAACATCGTGACCGCCGACCCCGCGGCGGTCTGCTTGACGAGGCCGAAGTCGAGCACTTTTACGAAATCATCGTCGGGACCGAGCCGGCAGACCATGATGTTCGCCGGCTTGACGTCCCGGTGGACCAGACCACGAGCGTGGGCCTCGCCGAGCGAGTGACAGACCTGACGGAGCAGGTATACCGTCCGCCCCGGATCCAAAGCTCCGAATCTCCGCACCAATCGCTCGAGACTGAGACCCTCGAGCAGCTCCATCGCATAGTAGAAGTCGCCGTCCTGCGTCACACCGAAGTCGTACACGTCGATGGTATGGATGGAGCCGAGGGCAGCCGTCTCGCGGGCTTCGCGCCCGAAGCGGTGCATGAGCGGTTCGCGTGCACGCAGGCTCTCACCAAGGGCGCTGCTGCGTATCAGCTTGATCGCGGCCGGACACGCCAACAGCCGGTGCCGCGCCCGCCACACTTCACCCATGCCGCCGGCGCCAATCCGCTCGATCAGCTCGTAGCTGCCGATGTCACGCGCATTCTTCAACTGCAGGTTGAAGCGATGGACGACGCGCGCGACCAGGTAGGCCAGGATCGCGCACGGGTAGCTCGACGTCAGGAAGTAGGTGGCCGCGTCGAGCGGCCGGCCGACAGGCGTATCAGTTGCGACTGCGGATTTGGCGAGTCCCGCGGGACCCATGGACGCTGCGAGCAGCGAGGCGACGAGGACCTTCCCCGGTGTGTTCGGGACGAGGAGCGGGTAGGCGACCAGCCAGACGCATTCAGCTGGAACGAAGAACGCCTCTCCGGCCGTCGGTGGCAGTCCGTGCCAGAACTCTCGGACGGCGATGCCCAACGCTCCGACGACCTGGAACACCAGGCCGAGATCGAGCAGGCCCTTCGACGACAGATCGCCGCGACGCGCCGCCGCAAAAACGCCGAGTGCCATGACCACGGCCGCCAGGGCGAACACGTCGGGAATGCCGAAATCGGACGCATGGACCCTGCCCGCCGCGGCGGACAGCGCGAGTTTGGCGAAGGGCCCCGTGATGCTCCCGATGGCGTAGGCGAGCGCAAGCCAGCCGAGGCGCCGCACTCCCTCAGCGATCGTGTCCGGCGCGAGTGAAACCGAGAGGTGACGCTCAGGCGTTACCACAAGTGGTTCGATTTCTCGATACGAGAAGGCCGTGGTCGTCATGTGCTGGGCTGCGGGGTCAGGCTTACCGCCCGGTATTGATGACGACGCCGGCGTAGACGCGATGGGCGGAACGCGTGTCGCGTCCGAAGAACGCCGGCGCCTCATCCTTGGACTGTGTCACCGCGAAGCGATAATCGCCGCGCAGGCCCCAGCGCTGATTCGGTGCGTACCACTTGATGCCGCCGCCCACGTTGCCGGTCAGAAACGTCTCATCAGCGAGGACGCCAAGGGCCGGCCGCTCGAACATCGTGAGGCCTCCGAGGCCTCCGGTTGCGTACGGAACAACGGAGCGTCCGGTTGGCACCGAGACGACGATGTTCGCCGTGTAATTGAGCATGTGGGGTGCCTTCGTATCGCTGCCCAGATCGCCGAACTGGTCCGTGGTCGCGATCAGCGAGCCCAACTCGCCTTCGACGCCAATGAACCGATTGAGGTTGAAAGTGACCGCGGTTCCCAATCCGTAGTTGCCGAAACTCGGCGCGTCGCCCTTGGCCGTGAAATACGCGGCGGCGGGCATGAATGTCACGTCCACCGCGGCTGGCGCGACCTGGGACTCCTGTGCGTACGCGCTGCCAACACTGAACGAGATCCCCATGATGACGAGCGCTGCAATCCTGCGTGACATGACCTTCTCCTTGCGAGTAGTCGCCGATGGCGCATGACCGTCGGCTGCACACGTCAGGGCAAAGGTGATGCCTGCGCACGGTGCCGAGCGCCCGTCCGCGTGTCGCAGGCGCTTTTTCGAAATACACAGCCCAGATCGACCAGGATCGTTCTTGCGCCCGGACGCGTCAGCAGTCTCGTCCGTCCCGGCGCTGCGTCGTGGCACACGGTACGTGCGTTTTCAGACGAGGCGGTCATCGTGGAAGAAACCCAAGAGCGAAGGGGCGAGTGGGGTTGGGTGGCCAGATCGCGGCCAGCGCGAGCGAGCGATAGCGAGTGAGCCACGCGAACGGCCCGCCTTCGCGGCAAAGCCGCTTCGGCGAGCGAGCGACGCTGTAGGGGAGTTCCACCTTCGCCAAGGCTACGGTGGACACCGCCGAAGCGCTGCGCGGAGGCTAACGTTAGTCTTCCGCCGAGGATAGCGTCCGCCGCCGTCGTGCGAGGAGTTCGCGCTCGACATCGTTCCCACAGAGATCGATCGCGCGATCGACCGCGGCGCGGGCCTCGGCTGTCCGCCCCGCGCGCTGCAGCAAGTCAGCCCGCACGGCATGGAACAGGTGGTAGCCGTCGAGCGCCAGGCCGTCGAGCGCCCGCAATCCGGCTTCGGGCCCCGCGAGTTCGGCGAGGGCGGTCGCGCGGTTCAAGGCGACGACTGGTGTCGGCGCCAGCACCAGCAACTGGTCGTAGAGCGCGACCACCTGTCGCCAGTCTGTAGCGTCGGGAACCGGCGCATCGCTGTGTACGGCCTGGATTGCCGCCTGAATCTGATAGGGACCTGGCTTGTTCCACTGCAGGCACTGCCGCACAAGCGCCTGCCCCTCCGCGATGCGCAGCCGATCCCAGCGCGACCGGTCCTGCGTCGCGAGCGGCACGAGCGCTCCATCCGACGATACGCGTGCTTCTCGCCGCGAGTCGGCGAGCAACATCAGCGCCAGCAGGCCGATCACCTCGGGCTCGGCGGGCATCAGTTCCGCCAAAGCCCGCGCGAGCCGGATCGCCTCATCGCACAGCGCGGGCCGGACCAGACGGCCTCCAGAGGTCGACGCGTAGCCCTCATTGAAAATGAGATAGACCACCGCGAGCACGCCGCTCAGTCGGCCCGGCAACTCGTCAACTTGCGGCACCCGATAGGGTATCCGCGCATCGCGGATTTTCCGCTTCGCGCGCACGATCCGCTGTGACATCGTCGCGTCGGGCACCAGGAATGCGCGTGCGATCTCGGGGGTCTCGAGCCCGCCCAGGAGGCGCAGCGTGAGTGCGACCTGCGCCGCCGGAGCCAGTGCCGGATGGCAGCAGGTGAAGATCAGCCGCAGCCGGTCGTCTTCCACCATGCTCACCTCCAGCGCCGCATCCGGCGGCGGCGCCTGCACCGGCCAGTCGACGGCCGCGTGCCGGCCGGCGCGCATCGATTCGCGGCGTAACCGATCGATCGCGCGATTGCGTGCTGTCGTGATAATCCATCCGGCCGGACTCGGGGGCGACCCCCTCGTCGACCAGTGCTCGAGGGCGATTGCGAACGCGTCCTGCACGGCCTCTTCGGCGGCATCGATCGAGCCGCAGACACGCACGAGAACCGACACAGCACGGCCGTACTCGCGACGGAACACCTCTTCGACCTCCGCCGCGGCGATGACCGCCTTCTTCTCAGTCCCCATGCTGGAAGGGCCGCACCTCGACCGCGAGGCCCGAGTCGTAGCCGGGGAGGACGAGCGTTTCGCTCAGCCGTTTCGCCCATCCGAGCGCCGCATCCAGGTCCGGCGCTTCGATGACGGAGAATCCGCCGATATGCTCCTTGGCTTCGACGTACGGCCCGTCCGTGACGAGTGTCTCGTTACCTCGGACCTGCACCACCGTCGAAACGTCGGGCGGGTGCAGGCCTCCGGCGAACACCCAGGCGCCCGCCTGCCGCAGGTCCGCGTTGAGCTTATGGATCCGCTCCATGACCGGACCCAGTTGCTCTGGCGACGGCGTGCTGCCGTCGGGCTGGTAGATGCTCAATAGATATCGCATGATTCGCACGTCCTTCTGGACATCGCCCGGCGATCGTACCGGACTTTAATACCCAAACGAACGGGATCACGGAAATTCGACAGCGTACGAACTCATTCGAACGCAGGCCCCACGCTCCCGCGCACCTTGTGCCCAATACGGAGAGCTGAGCCCGAGGGCGCCTCTCAGATAGGTCTGGCGTTCGCGGCCAAGTCCACGTCCGATCCCGAACGGTCCCCACGCCGACCGCAGCGATCGCTCCTCGTCGGGGATTGCAGTCGCGTCCGCCCTCTCTGGAACGTATGATCGGCCGGGAACGTCGCGTCGGCATCGACCGGGTCGACGTCGAGCGCATCTATCCGCCTCAACCGGGGGAGACATGGTCGATCTGAAACTGTTGGTGAGCCGCGCTATGGGCCTGGCGCTGGGTCTCGTACTTTTCCCTGCCCTGTGCGAACCTGTCTTTGGCCAGGTCAAGACCACGGTTCCGGACGTGCCGACCGGATCGA
>JANOJK010001147.1:0-3968 GCA_031408165.1 Acidobacteriota bacterium
TCTCGAACAACCCGATCTACCGGTGGCAGAACCACGCCGAGTTCAACATGGTCTTCAACGCCATGATGAACTGGAACGACATGGGGCCGGCCGCGGTGCCCGGCCCGCGCGTAACCTCATCAGGAGGACGATAGCACCGGCCTATGCGCATGACGTCGGACGTGTCCTCCGGCGTGACGGGTTTGTCGCTCGCCTCGTCGCCATCGTGTTCGACGCGGCGCGAGCCGACACACGCAAGCAGTTCTCCAACGAGCGGTTCGACGAGGACGTGGAGTTCCTGCGCGTATTCGCAGCAAGCCGGCCGCAGCAGGTGTTGAACGAGGTGGCGCGGATCCGCAGGGCGGCCTGTAGTTCGACAGCAAGAAATCAGGAGACATTCAGCTACTGAATGCGTTTCTCCTGAGCTCCTGAGCTCCTGCAAGACAACACCAGGCCGAGGTCAGCCGGATCTGACAACTCATCAACGCTCCGTCCCCTTGTCGTTGTGCCGGTAGGGGACCCCGAACTCGTCGCGGGGGAACAGATCCTCGTTGACATCGGCGCGGCCCCGCCCCGCACCGCCGACGCTGCGCGGCGAGCCATTCAGATAGGGCGCCAGCAGATCGTTGATGTCGATGCCCGCCCTGGAATAGTAATCCTGCACCCCCGGCGCGTCGAGCCGCGCCCGGATCTCGGTGGGATCGAACCTGATCGGACTGGTGCTCCCGACGATGATGTCGCCGAAGCTGAGGGCATGGGGAAACACCTGCGTGAAGGTGTCGTGCACGCGTCGTGTGGGCGCCCAGGAGACCGCGAGCCCCCCGGGCGCCAGGCGGGAGCGCAGGAGCTCGAAGTATCCGATCGAATACAGGTTGCCCGAATACGCGCTGGCGGGCCTGAGCGCGTCGGCCTCGATGATGTCGAAGGGGCGGGCGCTGCGCATCAGATAGGCGCGGCCGTCGCCATTGACGTGTTCGATCCGCGGATCCGACAACAGTCCGGCGAGTCCCGGGTATTCCGTTCGCCGTTTCCATTCCTTGAGCGTCGCCAGTTGCGGCCGGATGATCTCGATGCAGGTCACGCGAGCGAGCTCCGGGCGCCCGGCGACGGCGTAGACCGTGTCGGCAGAGCCCAGGCCGATGACCACGGCACTGCGTGGGGCCGGGTGAATGAACGCCGGCAGCGCGCCGAGCGCGGTGTGGATGTTTCCGTAGGGGATCCAGCTCTGGCCGATGCCGTTGACGAAGACGATGGCCCGCCCCCCCTCGGCCTTCAACACGGACACGCCGGAGGCGTCTTCAGACACGACGATCCGTTGCGGCGTCGCGCCGTGGAGGCGCGCCCACAGGCGCGGCCCGGACGGCAGTTGCAGCGTGAAGACGAGCACGAGTGACGCCACCGCCAGCGCGGCCGGGGTGGTCCACCGGCCCGGAACCTGCCGTTCGGCTTTCACCGCCAGGCCAAGAAACAGCGCGGCAGTGGCGGTGACGAGTTTCAGCGAACCCGACGATCCCAGGTAGGTGAGCGCGACCCATCCGGTCAGGATCGATCCGAGCGTGCTGCCGGCGATGTTCGCCAGGAGCACGGTCCCTACGCGCCTGCCGATGTGCCCGACGTCGAGCAGCGCGATGCGCTGGACGAGCGGAAAGCTCGCGCCCATGGCGATCGTCGGCGGGCCGACCAGCATCGCGGGCAGGAGGAGGTAGAGGCGAATGAACTGCGCGCGGTCGGCCGGGCTGCCTGCGCCGGTGCGGAAACTGGCGAACGCCCCGACCGCGTCGAGCGGCTCATAGCTTCCGAAATAGGTCCAGAAGGGCGCGAGAAAGGCGGACCGGCCAAGCCATGCGTCCAGGGCCAGAACGCTCGCACCTGCGTACACCGCGACAAACCCCTGCAGCAGCAGGAACGCGCGTCCGGGTCGGCGCACGTTGCGCAGAGCCACGCTGGCGAGGGCGGCGCCGAGGCCGAGGCCGCCCAGGTAAATGGTCAGCAGCGTGCCGAACGTGAACGCCGACGACTTCACCATGACGCCGAGCAACCGGAACCAGATGATTTCGAGGGACAACGCCTGGAATCCGGCAATGGCGTACAACCCGGCCCACACGGGAAACGGCCAGGCCACGGTCCCGGCGGGGTGCGGACGATCCTCCAGCGCCGATGCCACCGGCGCGGGGGTTTCCCCGCCGCTGTCCGTGCGCACCGCGAGCCCGGCGGCCGCGACGGCGGCGAGCGCGTTCAGCGCGACCGCGACCCAGATGCTTCCCGCGAGTCCGAGCGCGGGAAACAGGATCCATGTCGTGGCGAACGCGCCCGTCGCCGCTCCCAGCGTGTTGAGGCCGTAGAGCAGGCCGATCTGTCCCGCCGCCCCCGAGACCGACCGGCTCACGGCCCGCGCGAGAAGCGGCAGGGACATGCCCATCCAGAACGTCGGCCAGATGACGCTCGAGAAGACGACCACCGCCACCGCGATCGGCCCGATCGACACGCCACCAAGTCCCAGGTACATCCAGTCATAGAAGATGCGGCGGCTCGCCATGCCGAACGCGCCCACGGCCAGTTCGGCGGCGATGAACATCACCACGCACCGGGTGCGGGTGAGACGATCCGCCAGGTGACCGCCCGCGAGACTGCCGCAGCCCAGGCCGGCCATGAACGCTCCCACGATGATCGTCGTGGAGTACACGTCGGCCCCGATCGGCAGCACCAGCAGCCGCTGCCAGACGATCTGGTAGATGAGCGCCGCGAAACCGGAAAGGAAGAATGCGACGGAACCGAGGACCAGTGTCATATCCGGGAGGGCTCCTCGATTCTACACGGCCCTGCACCGGGTCAGGGCTGTTAGGATCTCCCCCATGCGCACATTGCGACGTGAGGCCGTCAACGCGGCTCTGATCATCCTCGCCATTTTTTCCGCGGGCCTGGGGCTCAAGGGTTTTCTGTTCTCCAGCCAGTTCATCGACGGCGGCGTGACCGGCATCTCGATGCTGCTGGCGACGACGACGCCGCTGCCGCTCGCGGTGTGGCTGCCCGTCGTGAATCTGCCGTTCGTGGTGGTGGGCTACCGTCAGCTCGGTCGCGCGTTCGCGATTAGGAGCGCCCTGGCGATCCTGGGGCTGGCGGCCGTGCTCGCGACGGTGCACTTTCCCGACGTCACCCACGACCTGCTGCTGACTGCGGTCTTCGGGGGGGTGTTCATCGGCGCGGGGATCGGGCTCGCGATGCGCGGCAGCGCCGTCCTCGACGGCACCGAGATCGCGGCGCTGCTCATCGGCAAGCGGAGCGCGGGGCTCAAGGTCGGCGACGTCATCCTCGTGTTCAACGTCGTGCTCTTCCTCGTCGCGATGACCGTGCTCGGCATCGAGCGGGCGCTCTACTCGATCCTGACCTATGTCTCCGCCGCGCGGACCCTCGATTTCATTCTGCACGGCATCGAGGAATACACCGCGATCACGATCATGTCGCCGGCAAGCCAGTCGATCCGCGACGGGATCGTGGGGGAAATGGGGCGCGGCGTGACCGTTTACATGGCGCGCGGCGGCAAGACCGGCGAGGAGCGCGAGATCCTCTACTGCGTGGTGACGCGCCTGGAGATCGGCCGCGTGATGCGCATCATCGACGGGTTCGACGCGTCCGCCTTCGTCGTCCAGCACCCGCTCGCGGACGTGCGTGGCGGGGTCGTGCACCACCACGCGCTGCCGTAGCGTCGGGGGGGCGAGGAGCGAGGGTCGAGGATCGAGGACCGGGGATCGAGGATCGCTTGGGGTTGTCCGATCGCTTGGTTCTGGGTCGTCGGTCCGCGGTTCTCGGTTCCCGGTGGTCGGTTCTCGGTCCTCGGTCCTCGGTCCTCGACCCTCGACCCCCGACCCCCGACCCCCGACCCTCGACCCTCGACCCCCGACCCTCGATCCTCGACCCGTGATCCTCGCGCCCTCGATTCCTGTCACAAACATCCCCCCGGCCGCGTTATACCTGTGACGGCCGCGGAAGGC
>JANOJK010001205.1:0-2425 GCA_031408165.1 Acidobacteriota bacterium
CCAACGAGTACGTCGATGCGTGGTTCGTGGGGTTCACTCCGCACCTGGTGACCGGCGTGTGGGTCGGCTTCGATCAGCCCAGGACGATCGTGTCCAACGGCTACGCCGCGGAACTGGCGGTGCCGATCTGGAGCGGGTTCATGAAGACCGCGACGAAGGGGGACAAGCCGGACTGGATCACGAAGCCCGCCAATGTCGTGGGTTTGAATGTGTGCCGCGTATCGGGCAAGCTGCCGAATTACGGATGCGCGGCGGTCCCGGCGGTGGACGACGAGGGATACCTGATCACGCGGTCGCAGGTCTATACCGACTACTTCGTGAAGGGGACCCAGCCGAGGTCGGTGTGCGTGCTGCATCCCGCCGGCATTCCAACCGACGCCGAGACGCTCTTGATTCCCGGGTCGGTGCCGACGACCGGCATCACGCCGCCGGCGGGGATGGCCGCAGGACCGCCGGTGAGCGGCGGGACGGTCGAGACGCCCGCCGGGAAGTCCGAGAAGTCCGCCCAGCCGTCCGTCGAGAAGCCCGCCGAGAAGAAAAAGGGTTTCTGGGGCCGCCTCTTCGGCCGCGACAAAGACAAGGACAAAGACAAGAAACCCGGCGGCGGGTGATACATTCGCGAGGCCATGCCTTTCCGCGCGATCTCGGGTCATCGTCCGGTCCTGGACCTGTTGTCGCGCGCGACCGCGGGCGGCACGCTGCCGCCGAGCCTGATCTTCGCGGGTCCCGAAGGGGTCGGCAAGCGCCTGACCGCCACGGCGCTCGCGCAGGCGCTCAACTGCGATAGTCCTCTCGACACGCCCCACGGGCGTGACGCCTGTGGAGAATGCGCCCCGTGCAGGCGCATTGCCCGCGGCGTGCATGCCGACATCCTGGTCATCGAGCCCGGTGACTCCGGCGCCATCAAGATCGACCAGGTGCGCGACGGCGTCGATCGCGCCGCGTACCGCCCGTTCGAAGGACGCCGCCGCGTCGTGATCATCGACGAGGCCGACGCGATCCTGCCCGACGCGCAGAACGCGCTCTTGAAAACGCTCGAGGAGCCGCCGCCCGCGTCGGTGTTCGTGCTCATCACGAACCGGCCGGACGTGTTGCTGGCGACGGTGCGCTCCCGCTGCCAGCAGCTGCGGTTCGGTGCGCTGACGCCGGACGAAGTGGCCGGCGTGCTGATTCGCGATCACGGCGTCGACGAGGCGGATGCCCATGCCGCCGCGGCCGCCGCCGATGGCAGCGTGGGACGCGCCCTGGCGGGGAGCGCCGAGGATGCAAACGACGCGCGCGACGCGGCCGGGCGGCTGCTGCACGCGGCCGCCTCGTCCGCGGATCCGCGGCGCCGGCTCGACGGCGCGAAGGCCCTCACCGCCGGCAGCGCCGACCGTGACGAGCTCTCCCGGCGTCTGCTTGCCCTGTCCTCGCTCATCCGGGACATGGCCCTGCTGCTGTCGCGCGCCGACGAGCGCGCGCTCGCCAACACCGGCGTGAAGCCGGAGCTCCAGGCGCTGCTGCGGTCGTTCGACGTCGATCGCGCGGTCCGCGCGTTCACGACGGTCGATCGCGCATTGTGGGCGCTGGATCGGAACGCGAGCCCCAAGATCGTGGCGGACTGGCTGGCGCTGAACCTCTGAGGATGTAACCGGTCATCATGCCCCCTTTCGTCAGCATCAAATTCACGCCCGCCGGCCGGACGGTGTCGTTCCTGCTGCCCGACCTGTTGACGGATGTGGCGCCCGGGGAGCAGATGGTCGTGGACACGGCCGACGGCCTGGCGCTCGGCACGGTGACGCGGGTCGCGTCGCAGCTCGTCGAGCGGCGCCAGCCTCCGGCCGACTCGCCGCAGGTGGCCGTCCGCCGCGCCAGCCCCGAGGACGTCGTCCAGCGGCTGAAGCAGCAGCAGCGGGAGCAGGACGCGCGCCGGGTGGCGCAGCTCAAGATCCGCGAGCGCGGCCTGCCGATGAAACTCACGACGGTGGAGGAGGTGTTCGACGGCTCCAGGCTCATCTTCTATTACACGTCGGAGTCGCGGGTGGACTTCCGCGAGCTCGTGCGCGATCTCGCCGCGCACTTCCGGATGCGCATCGAGATGCGCCAGATCGGCGTCCGCGACGCGGCGAAGATGCTCGGCGGCTACGGCTCCTGCGGCCGTCCGCTGTGCTGCACGACCTGGCTGCGCTCGTTCGAGCCGGTGTCGATCAAGATGGCCAAGCAGCAGCAGTTGAGCCTCAACCCCTCGAAGCTCTCCGGGCAGTGCGGCCGCCTGAAGTGCTGCCTGCGCTACGAGCTGCCCAACGGCGAAGGGGTGACGCACGCCGGCTGCGGCGACCACGGCGGGTGCTCGAACCCCACCGGCTGCGGCAACTGCGGCACCGAGGGGGGCTGCGGATCCTGTGGCCACCACGCATAGGACGCGGCCGGTCACGACGATCTG
>JANOJK010000021.1:0-6358 GCA_031408165.1 Acidobacteriota bacterium
CGACGTGCGCGCGAGCTACGCGGTGAAGGACACCGCGGCGAAGTACGGCAGCGAGGCGCTCATGAACCGCGTCGGCCACGCGTTCTTCAAGCGCCGCATGCGCGAAGAGAACGCGATCTTCGGCGGCGAGGTCACCGGCCACTACTACATCCGGGACAACTTATACGCCGACAACGGGTTCATCCCGGCGCTGCTGATCCTGGAGCTGATGTCGCGCAAAGGACAGACCCTGCAGGAGCTCCTCGCCCCCCTCCGGGCGAAGTACTTCATTTCCGGGGAGATCAACACCAAGGTCGGCGACATGGAGAAGGCGCTGGAGAAGATCGACGGCCTGGCGGGCAGGTACCGGGACGGCACCGTCTACACGATGGACGGCATCTCGGCGGAGTTCCCCGACTGGCACTTCAACGTGCGGGGGTCGAACACGGAGCCCATGCTGCGCCTCAACCTGGAGGCGACGACGGAGGCGACGATGAATGCGCGGCGAGACGAGGTGTTGGCGTTCATCAGGAGTTAGCTTTTTAGGCTTTGGGCTTTGGGCTTTGGGCTTTGGGCCAGGTTCCCAACCCCTAAGGTCCAAAGCCAAAAGCCAAAAGCCTGATAAAATTGTTCCAGAGCGGGCTTAGCATAGTGGTAATGTCCTGGCTTCCCAAGCCAGTCAGACGGGTTCGATCCCCGTAGCCCGCTCCAACTTTCGCGCTCCCGTCATCACGCGAAAGTTGTCCACCGTAGCGCTTTAGCGCGAAGGTGGACCTAATTGCTTAGCTTCGCCTCCTCCCCAGCGTCCAAAATGTCTCCACGATTATCCGCGAGTTCGAGGCCGGACTGTCGTCCATCAAGCAATCGGATCGCGTCTTCCGTTTGCCGCCGGACTCAGGTGCATGTAGCGCTGCGTCGTCGACAGGTCCGCGTGTCCGGCCAGCTCCTGGATGGCGCGTGCCGGCGCTCCCTGAATCGCCAGGTGCGAGCAGAACGTGTGACGGTTATGCCGCGCGCGGCATAACAGGCATCATGCCGACAACCGGATTATGTCGAGCAGGTGTTCGACGGTTGGGTTTTCCCGGAGATGAACGGCGAGTTGTCTGTTGTGAGGTCGGCATAATCGGGTTCTCCTCTTCTGCCGCCAGTCTTGGCGAGAAGGAGAGGAGACATGCTGGATCAATTCCTGAGGGACGATGCCGCAGTGGAGCGGATGCGGGCGTCGCCGCTCGGCGGGCAGCTCGACTCGTTCGCTGCGGTTCTGTCGGCGCTCGGCTATGCGCGAGCCTCCATCCGTGATCGCCTCTGGACGGTCGCGGCATTCGGGCGGTGGCTCAAACGCGGCGGGCTTTCCGCGCCCGATCTCACACCTGAAGCGGCGGCCGCCTTCCTGCGGCGCCGCGCATCGCGCAGCCGCGTGCATCGCGGGGCCGCGGCAACGCTGCGGCTGTTGCTCGAGCATCTGGAGACGAACCGCCTCAGTCGGGCGCCGACACCCATCAGCGCGCCGGCGATGGCTCAACTCAAGGCGCGATACGAAGCGTACCTGCGAGAGGATCGAGGGCTGTCGCCGGTTACTGGGGCTCGCCAGTGGTTTGTGCTCGGGCGATTTCTCCGGCAGCGTTTTGGCGACGGGCCGATCACGCCGCGTCTGATCACCGCGGACGACGTCACGCGCTATGTGGTGGATCAGATTCCCGCCCGGTCCCCAGCCAGCGCGCAGCTCGATGCCTCAGCGCTCCGCTCCTTTCTCCGATTTCTCTGGCAGACAGGGGAAACGGCCGTCGATCTGAGGGCGGCGATTCCACCGGTCCGGCGGTGGCGACTCGTCGATGTGCCGAAGTATCTGACGCCTGACGAGGTGCGACGGCTGCTGGCCGCGTGCAATCGCTCGTCGGCCGTCGGCCGGCGGGACTACGCCATCTTGCTGCTGCTCGCGCGGCTCGGTCTGCGCGGTGGTGAAATCGTCCGACTGGAACTCGACGACATCGATTGGCACGCGGGAGAGCTGCTCGTGCGCGGAAAAGGATCGGTCCGCAGTCGGCTGCCGCTGCCGTGCGACGTGGGCGACGCGCTGGCGACGTATCTCCGTCGCGACCGACCGCGGTGTGCCACACGGCGTGTGTTTGTCCGCGGGCGCGCTCCGCATCGCGGGTTGGGACACCCGAGCACCGTCAGCACACTCGTCCGAGTGGCGCTGACCAGGGCAGGGGTGAGCGCACCGATGAAGGGCGCACATCTGCTGCGCCATTCACTGGCGACGGAGCTGCTCCGCCGCGGCGCCTCGCTGGCGGATATCGGCGACGTGCTGCGGCACCAGCAGCCCCAGACCACCGAGATTTACGCCAAAGTCGACAACACGCGACTGCGTCTCCTGGCGCAACCCTGGCCGTCAGGCGGTGGCCAATGACACCCCTGCGCCAGGCAATCGACGACTACCTCACGCTGCGACGCCGGCTCGGCGTCACGCTCCACGCAACCGGCCACGTCCTCGCCGCATTTGCGACGTACGCCGAAGACGAAGGCGCCGCCCACGTGACCACCGATCTCGTGCTCCGCTGGGCGTCGCACCTCACCAGCGTGTCGCCTGCGACGCTCAACGGCCGCTTTCAGATGATCCGGCGCTTCGCGCAGTGGCGACAGCTCACCGATCCACGCACCGAAGTCCCCCGCGCCGATCTCCTTCCCGGTCGCTATCGTCGACGCCCACCTCGCCTCTATCGCGAAGAGGACATTCCGCGGTTGCTCGCGGCCGCGCGTAACCTGCCGTCGCCGAAGGGGCTGCGTGGGCGGACGTACGCCACGCTGTTTGGCCTCCTCGTCGTCACCGGCCTGCGGAGCTCCGAGGTCGTCGCCCTCGACAATGCCGATCTCGACCGACGCGAGGCGACGCTGCTGATCCGGCGCACCAGATTCGGCAAGTCTCGATGCGTACCCCTGCACACCTCGACGATGGCGGCGCTGACGGCCTACCACGCGGTCCGGGATCGGGTGGTCCGGCACCGACGGACCGACGCGCTCTTCGTATCCGAGCTCGGGATACGGATTACCCAGGGGGCCGCCGAATACACGTTTGCCCGCGTGTCCGCGCACATCGGCCTGCGCCCGCCGTTTCGGGCCCATCGATTGGGACGCGGCTTTCCTCGCTTACACGACTTGCGGCATCGCTTCGCGATCCGCACGCTCGTGGACGGCTATCGTGCCGGCGGTCCGGTCGATCCGCTGCTGCCCGTGCTGGCCACGTATCTCGGCCACGTGCATGTCCATGACACGTACTGGTATCTGGAGGCGGTCCCCGAGCTGCTGCAGCTGGCGACCGAGCGCCTCATCGACGCGGGAACGGCGGTCGCGCCATGACCGCGCCCCTCCTCGCCAGCCTCGTACAGCACTTCTTTACCGAGCGCCTCGACCGCCAGCAACGGGCGAGCCCCCATACCATCGCGTCGTATCGCGACGCGTTTCGCCTCCTCTTGCGTTTCGCCCAGGCGCGCCTCGGCAAAGAGCCCTCCGCGCTCGCGCTCGACGATCTCGACGCCTCGCTGATCAGTGCATTTCTCGATCATGTCGAGCAGCACCGGCGGAACACGGCGCGCACGCGCAACGTCCGGCTCGCCGCGATCCACGCCTTCTGTCGATACGTGGCGATCAGCGAGCCCGCCCATCTCGACCGCTGTCGCCAGATGCTGGCCATCCCCGTCAAGCGGCACGAGCGCCGGCCGATCGCGTATCTCACACGTGCGGAAATCGACGCCGTGATCGCCGCGCCGGATCCCTCGACCTGGATCGGTCGGCGTGATCGTGCGCTGCTGCTGCTCGCGATCCAAACCGGGCTTCGCGTGTCCGAGATCATTCACCTGCGCTGCGACGACCTCGTGCTGGGCACCGGCGCCCATCTCCGGTGCGAAGGCAAAGGCCGCAAGCACCGCCGCACGCCGCTGCAGCGGGAGATGGTCGGCCTCATCACGGCGTGGGTGCGCGAACGAAATGCGCAAGCGTCCGACCCGCTCTTTCCGACCGCGCGCGGCACCGCGCTCAGCCGAGATGCGGTCGAACGCCTGGTCGCGCGTCACGTGACGACCGCGCAATCTCGCTGCCCGTCGCTCACACGCAAACATGTGAGCCCGCATGTCTTGCGGCACACCGCGGCGATGGAACTCCTCCGCCACGCCGTGGATCGCGCCGTCATTGCGCTCTGGCTTGGACACGAATCCGTGGAGACCACGCAGATGTATCTCCATGCCGACATGCGCCTCAAAGAGCAGGCGCTGGCGCGGACGACGCCGGCCGGGTTCGCCGCGTCACTTTCGATAGAGCCGTTTGAACGAAGCCGCTGGCGTTTGCGGCGGGCGCGGGGAGCTATGGGATTTGAATCGACCTTTTGCCTGGAACCCGCGAGAGTCTGGCCTGAATCACGTGAACTTTCAACAAAGGGCGAAAGCTGATCTTCATGTATGTCGGAGGCTGAACGTTCGTAGTCTCTCACGCGGAGCGTCCGCCGCGCCAGCGGCTTCGTTCAAACGCCGCAGTGTTTACCGATTCCAAGTCCGCATCCGAGAACCGTCCGGACGGAGATGACACTGTATTTCGGCCAAGGCTTCAGCAGAGCTCGTTGACAACAAATGCCATTAACTGCCATTATAGTTCTGATGGAGACAATGAACATCTCGCTGCCGGACAGTCTCAAGGGATTCGTCGATTCCCGAGTCAAGACCGGAGGCTATAGCAGTGTGAGCGAGTACGTTCGCGACCTGGTCCGGGAGGATCAGAAGCGACAAACCCAGGAGAACCTTGAAGCCCTCCTTCTCGAGGCGACTCGATCGGGTCCGGGGCGCGAGTTCACGAAGGCTGACTGGGAAGCGCTCCGCCGCGAGCTCGCCAAGCGTCTGGCGAAGCGATCCTCGAAATGAGCCTTCGCGTCGTCGTTCGGTCCCCCGCCGAGACCGACCTGCTCGAGAGTGCGCTGTTCATCGCCGAGGACAGTCCGGCTGCCGCGCAGCGTTTCCTGGACGAAGCAGAGAAGGCATTTGCGCGACTGGCCGAGTTCCCTGAGATCGGGACTCCACGAGCGGCCTTCGATCCGGCGCTCGCGGGATTGAGATTGTGGCCGGTGCCTGGTTTTGAGAAGTTCAGGATCTGTTACATCCCGAGGGCGGATCACATCGACGTGCTGAGAGTGCTGCATGGAGCCCGCGACTCGGAGCGGTTCTTCGAATGACGATTGCTGCTCTGCAACCAACTCCGCCCGTGTCCAAAATGTCTCCAAAACTCCGGTAGAACTGAGGGGAGTCGCGTGAACGCCAGTGGACGCTCGCGCAGTGCTAAAGCATTGAAGTTGAAGCGCTTGTCACCAGAAGTCGCGCGCCATCACCAACTTAGAAAAACCGGTTAATTGGTTTCGATCCCCGTAGCCCGCTCCCACCTTCTTGATCTGGGGACTTCGTCCCCAGACCCCTTACACGCTCACTCGCGGGGACCCCGTCACCCCGCTCCGTTCGCGTGGCTCACTCGCGTTCGCTCGCTGGCTGAGTGTCTTTCTTCGTCCCCAGGATGTCTCCAACTTTCTCCGCGCGTGCGAAGCCGGACCACCTTCTTACTTGCCGAGCTGACTGCGAATCAGCAGCAACTCATACCCCACCTTGCTCATCTTGAGCTGCAGTTCCTGCACGCGCAACTCGGCTTCCGCGAGATTTAGCGGGTTCGCGGTGCCGACGTTGATCCTGGCCTTGAGATCCTCCAGCTGGCGTCGCGCGAATTCGATCCGGCGGACGAGCGCCGTGCGCCGCAGCTCGGCCTCGGCCTCCAGCCCGCGCAGCTCGGCGACGGCTGCTAGCAGGCCGCCTTTTAGGAACGCCTGCCGAATACCAATCTTCCGTTCGAACGCTTCGACGGCTGCGTGCAATTCGATCACCCGGGTTTCGACGGCTTCAACGTCCATCGGATTCGCCATGCCGACCTCGAACCGGCTCCGGGCTGCCAGCGCCCGCATTTTCTCCAACGCGAGCGCCGCCGCCGGCACAGCCATCTCCACACGCCAGCGCTCCGTGACGAAGTCCCGCCCCGAGATCAGCGGCGCTGACAGCGCGTGCATCGGCTCCCGGCTCGTCGCCCGAATTTCCGCGATGTCGAGCTCAACCGATTTCACCTCCGCCTCCGCCTCAGTGACCGTGTACCGCATGTCTCGCACGGCTTCCTGCGGTTCGATGCCGACCGAGACGCGCTCCTGCACGTCCCGCAGCTGCTGCATCGCCAGGGCGAGTCGCTGCTTCGCGACCAGGGCCCGCTGCTCGAATGAGTCGAGCAGCAGATCGCGCTGCTCGTTCAGCCGGCAACATCGTGGGAGGTTCGGTGCTCGTGGGGGGTCTGTATTGGTTCGTCTATG
>JANOJK010000051.1:0-2567 GCA_031408165.1 Acidobacteriota bacterium
GTCGGCGGGAGCTGGCCGTTCGCGATCGGCGCAGACACGTACGCGCGAACCTACTATCTTGCGATGCGCTCGTATTACGGCCAGCGGTGCGGCACTGCCGTCGATCTCGGGCCGGCGTTTCCCGGCTACCGTCACGCGGCGTGTCACCTGAAGGGCGCATACCATCCCTCGTCGGGAAAGACGGGGGACGGCCCATCGTCACGCGGCTGGCACGACGCGGGAGATTACGGGCGTTACATCGTGAACTCCGGCATTACGGCCGGCACGCTGCTGTGGACGTGGGAGCTGTTCGGCACGCGCCTGCGCCGCGCGGGGCTCGACATTCCCGAGTCCGGCAACGCTGTGCCCGACATCCTCGACGAGATTAAATGGAATCTCGACTGGATGCTGACGATGCAGGACGCCGACGGTGGTGTGTGGCAGAAGCAGACCAGCGAGCGGTTCGCGGGATTCGTGGCGCCCGAGGCGGACCCCCTGACCAGTTATGTGGTCGGCACCGGATCGGTTCCGTTCAAGAGTTCGTGCGCGACGGCCGACTTCGCCGCCGTGATGGCGATCGCCGGCCGCGTCTACCAGCCGTTCGATGGCGCGTACGCGCGGCGAACGCTCGCCGCGGCGCGCCGCGCCTGGGACTGGACCGCCGCGCATCCCGACGTCGTGTTCCGCAATCCCTCGGGCGTTGCGACCGGCGCATATGGGGACAGTGCCTGTGGCGACGAGCGCCTCTGGGCCGCTGCGGAGCTGTGGCGCTCGACACGCGAGCCGCGATACCACGAGTACTTCCTGGGGCACTACGCAGCCTTCACCGACACGATCCGCGCCGTCGCGCCGCCATCGTGGAGCAGCGTGGCGCCGCTCGCCTTGTGGTCGTACGCCCTCGGCGGGAAAACGGACGGCCGCGCCTCGGACCTGATACGTCAGCGCTCGCTCGACGCGGCCGACGCGATCGTCGTGCGCACGTCCCGTAGCGCCTACCGCACGAGCATGACGAGGGCGGACTACATCTGGGGGTCGAACGGCGTGGCGGCGAATTACGGGATGCAGTTGCTGGTGGCGAACGCGCTGAAGCGGGAACCCCGCTACGTCGAGGCGGCGCTCGAGAACCTGCACTACCTGCTGGGCCGCAACACGTTCTCGCTGTCGTGGGTCACGCAGGCCGGGGCGCATCCGTTCCGTCATCCGCACCATCGGCCGAGCGCCGCCGACGCCAATGCGGAGCCGTGGCCGGGCCTTCTGTCCGGTGGACCGAACCGGGGCCGCCAGGATCCGGCGATGGCGAAGCTGCCCGACCTGCCGCCGGCGAGGATGTACCTCGACGAGGAGGCGTCGTACGCGACCAACGAGGTGGCGATCAACTGGAACGCCCCACTCGTCTTCCTGCTCGCGGGTGTGCTTCAGGGGCGCTAGCCAGCGCAGAGTTCACGGCAAACGAGCGCACCATCAAGATCAGAAAGACCCGAAGATCACAAAGAGATGCCATCCCGATCGCGGTCAGCCTCGTCGGCCGCCTTCTTGCAGCGCCCGCTTGAGCGCCTCGGTGTCGTCCAGGGTCAGGAGCCCGGCGGACACGTCGACACCCGTCACTCGCCGGAAGTCATCCAACCAGCGAGGGGTCAGTGCCTTGCCCCGGTTGCGGCGGAGCGCGATTTCGAGTTCCCGCGACTTGCCTTGCGCCATTGAGGGCCTCAAGTCGACAGCACTCTCATTCGGACCCGCCGGTCCACATGGCCAGGCCGCCGCCTGGCAGGCAGACGAATAGCATTTGGCTGTCTGTGACAAACGTCCACGCTTCGTACATTGAATCCGGGTTCACCGTCAGTATCGCATCCCCGTCGAACTCGAGCCGCAGCGCGCCACTCTTGAACGCAATCGCGACAGTCACGGTACGCTGGAGCAGTGCGAGTACGGGCCCCGCGTGATCGGTTCAGATGGCGATAGCGAGTGGTCGGCGCCCAGTTCAGTCAAACTGAACGGCCCCTCGACGCTGATGGTCGCCGCATCCTCGATCTCGAGAAACTGCAGGTGAACCGCCGCGTCGACCATACAGCGGGATAGAGGCTCGCCTCCCACCGGGAGGATCCAGCGATCCTGTTGTTCAATCGGCGAGCGCCTCAATGTCATCGGGGCCACATCACGGACCTGTGTAGGTCGACATACGGGACCCTTTCCAATGATCGTCACCGTTGAGCTGAAGCTGACACACCGAATCGGGCGGCACATAGTCGAACGACTTCCGGAGCACGCCTCGATAGGGCAGGTCGGTCGGCAACGGGAGCGTGTCAAGCTCCCGCCCTCCCGGCAATCGGCGTTTGTATTCGAGCCAGGCGCCGGGATCGGCCACACGAATCATAGAAAGACACCTTCCCAGTCTGGCGGTTCTGCTGTCGAAATCGGGTACCGTGCGCTACGGGCGTATGTGGACGTTGACCATGTTTCCGGTCGTCTCCTCGTCGAACCTGATGATCACCAGGGCTCTTCGTGGGGCGATGCCGGGCCCGCGCCCGTGCAGACGGGCATCGCGAGCGAGACAGTCAGGCCTACTCTGACCGCGCCCTCGCTGCGTAGAG
>JANOJK010000085.1:0-6705 GCA_031408165.1 Acidobacteriota bacterium
CGTCAGCCCGGCGTGGGTCCCGCAGATGGCCGACGCGGCCGAGGTCTTCGCGGCCATCGCAAGGCGCCCCGGCACGCGCTACACCGCGCTCGTGCCCAACGTGGAAGGACTGGCGCGGGCGATCCACGCGCGCGTGGACGAGATCGCGATATTCGCCGCCGCGTCCGACACCTTCAGCCGCCGCAATACGAACCGGACGATTGCCGAGTCGCTCGCGGGCTACACGGAGGTCTGCGCGCGAGCGAAGGAGGCCGGCCTGCCCGTGCGCGCGTACGTCTCGACCGCGTTCGGCTGTCCGTTCGAGGGCGCCGTCCCGCCCGAGACCGTGGCCGGCGTGGCCGCCGCACTGATCGAGATGGGCGCCTATGAGGTCTCGGTGAGCGACACGATCGGCATCGCCCATCCCGGGCAGGTGCCGGCCGTCGTCCAGGCGGTCGCCAGGCGCGTGCCGATCGAGCGCATCGCGCTCCATTTCCACGACACGCGCGGCACCGCTCTCGCCAACGTACTGATTGGGCTCCAACTGGGCGTGACCACTTTCGACGCCTCGGCCGGCGGGCTCGGCGGCTGCCCGTACGCGCCCGGCGCCTCGGGCAACCTGGCGACCGAGGATCTGCTCTACATGCTCGACGGGCTGGGCCATGACACCGGCGTCAGCCTCGAACACGTCCTCGAGGCCTCGCGCTTCATCGAACAGAAGATCGGCCATCCGCTGGCGTCACGGTATGCAGCGGCGGTCAAAGGGCGCAGAGGGTGATCGATCAGAGCTCACAGAAACAGACGAAGAGAAACACAGAGGCACAGAGGGCACAGAGACGCACAGAGGCTGAGCCCGCGAGCGGTGGTGCTTCCACCACGGCCGGCCTTGCGGCCGGCCCGCCGGAGGTGACGTGAGAAGGGGGATGCAAGCGGCACAAATCGCCCATCCGCTTGCATCCTCCTTCTCACGCCACCTCCCGCCGCGCGAAGCGCGGCGCGGTGGAAGCACCATCTGGCGGGCGCCCTTTCGGCAGATCAAGTTCCCACCACATGTGGCGGGCCGCCCTTTCGGCAGATCAGATTCCAGACCTGGACTTCCTGGTCCCTGTAGTTTTTGTGGTCCGTGGCTTCGTCGATCCGGTTGTTGTCTTCTCTGTGCGTCTCTGTGAGCTCTGTGTCTCTGTGTTGGATGTTCTCCGTGGACTCCGCCCCCTCCGCTCCTCCAGCCACGCATCGAACCGGGGCTCCTCCCAGCAGTTGATCACCCGATCCGCGGGGATGCCGGCGATCCGCGCGTGGGCGATCGCGTAGTCGGTGAACGGGAACTCCGCGATGCTGTGCGCATCGCTGTCGAGCGCGAAGATGCAGCCCTCGTCCATCGCGATCGCGGCCAGCTCGTAGTCGATGTCCTGCCGGTGCCAGTTGCCGTCGATCTCGACCGCGACGCTGCGCTTCGCGGCCTCCCCGAACACCTTCGCCCAGTCGGCCGAGATCCCCGGGCGGGTGTTGTACATCCGGCCCTGGGGGTGCCCGAGGATCGCGACGCCCGGCAGCGTGACGGCCGCGAGCATGCGCGAAGTCTGATCGCTGTCCTTCCGCAACTGCGAATGCGGCGAAGCGATCACAAATTCGAAGACCCGCCGCTCGTCTTCCTGCAGATCGAGCGCGCCGTCGGCAAGGATGTTCGCCTCCACACCCTTGTAGACGCGCACCCGGCCCTCGAAGCGCTCGTTGACCTCGTCGATCTCACGGTGCTGCTGCAGCGCCGCGTCCATGCTCATCCCGCGGGCGATCGGCAGCCCGTAGGAATGATCCGTCACCCCGATTCGCCTCCACCCGAGCGCGGACGCCCCCTCGGCGAGATCGCCGATCGACTCCCCGCCGTCGCTCCAGGTCGAGTGCATCTGCAGATCGCCGCGGTAGTGCTTCGTCGAGACGATCGATGCAGGCAACGGTGCGTCGAGCGCCAGACGCATCGCGTGCCGGCTCAAATACGAGCGCCGGAAGCCGCGGCGCTTCTCCACTTCCGCGCGCTTCGACGAGCCGTTCACCGCCGCCTCGACAACCGCCGATGCGCCAGACGTCACCAGTTCCCGGACGATGCGCTCGCTTGCGGCGCCGACGTAGGGCACGTCGCGGAGCGTGCCCTCCTCGATCAGATCGGCCACCGATCGGTCAATGCCCGCGGCGAGCGCTTTCGCTGCGCGCTTGTAACCGAAACTGCTGCGCTCCGAGCTCTGCAGGATCGCGAGGTCCTGGAGGAAGCCCGCCGCAAGGATGTTGCGATCGTCCCGCACGACGTCCACCAAGCTCCGGTGTCTGCGTCTGGATTGAGTAGCCATTTACCTACTCGGGCTGAAACCGGAGTGCAGGTGCCCCTGACTCGGCGGCACCACGATTGCTGAACAGGCTCACGGGAGCTTGCATGCAACGAGCACGTGGTGCGGCGGCAGTAGTTCTCGCGGGGGTGTTGGCCGTCGCGTGCGGCGTATCCGGCACGGCGCCCGACCGGGACGGGGTGGTTGGCACCAGCGGCCGCATCGCGAACGGATCGATGGCGGTCACACTGGCGCTCGCAGGCGCCGAACCGCCCGTGTTCGTCAGCCGCGATGCCGAAGGCCAGCGGCTCTGGAAGCTCACCCGACAGTTCTATCAGAAACGCGGCGACGCACCCGCGTGGATCAAAGACCGGAAGCCGCGTCCGCAGATGGACGAACTGATCCAGGCGCTCCAGCAAACCGATCGCGAGGGGATCGATCCTGCGCTCTACAACGCGTCGGTGCTGAGCGCGCGCCGCGTCGAGGCGGGCCGGGGCTTTCTCTCGATGAAGGGGTTCAACGAAACCGAAGCCGCGCACCTCGACGTGTGGCTCACCTACCTGTATCTTCAGTATGCGTCGGACCTGACGAGCGGCGTGGCGAATCTGTCGCACGCCGACCCCGGCTGGCAGATTCGCAAGAAGACGTCGGATCCGCTCCCTCAGCTCGAGGACGCGCTGGCGGAAAACCGGGTCGCGCAGTCGCTCGACGCGATGACGCCCCGCCATGTGCAGTACACCGCCCTGCGCGAGGCGCTGGCGAAGCACCGTGAAATCGCCCGGCTTGGCGGATGGCCCGCCTTGCCCGCGCAGCTGAAGCTGAAACCCGGCCAGCACAGCGAGGCCATCCCGCTGGTCGCGCGGCGGCTCGCCGTGACGGGTGATTACACGGACACGGCCGGGGAACGGGCGACCACGTACGGCGCAGACCTGCAGGAAGCCGTGAAACGGTTTCAGCGCCGCCACGGTCTCGAACCCGACGGCATCATCAGCGCCGCGACAGTGGCGCGGATGAACGTCCCGGTGGCGCAGCGGATTCAGCAACTGGCCCTGAACCTCGAGCGCTGGCGGTGGCTCCCGGCGGACCTCGGCGACCGCCACATTCTCGTCAACGTCCCCGAGTACCACCTCGAGGTCTGGGATCAGGGCAAGGTGCCCCTGTCGATGCGGGTCGTGGTCGGCAAGAAAGACACGCCCACACCGATTTTCAATGACGACATGACCTACCTCGTCCTCGCCCCCTACTGGAACGTCCCGCCCGACATCGTCAAGAGCGAGACGGTGCCGCAGGCGCTCCGGGACCCGGCGTTTCTCGAGCGGACGGACATGGAGGTGCTGGACAGGGAAGGCAACCCCGTCGAGCCTTCGTCGATCGACATGGAGAGCGTCGGCGAGTACCGGTTCCGTCAGCGCCCAGGGGCGTCGAATTCGCTCGGGCTCGTGAAGTTCATGTTTCCGAACCAGTACAACGTGTACCTGCACGACACGCCGGCGGACTCGCTGTTCGCGCGGGCCACGCGCTCGTTCAGTCACGGTTGCGTGCGGCTCGAGCAACCCGAGAAGCTCGCGCAGTACGTGCTCGCCGATCAGCCCTCATGGACGCCCGACCGCATCAGCCAGGCGATGCACAGCGGCGCGGAGACGACGGTGAAGCTGAGCCGGTCGCTGCCGGTGTATCTCGGGTACTGGACGGCGCGCGTCTCGGCGGACGGGATCCTGCAGTTCAGAGATGACCTGTACGGCGTCGACGCGCGTCAGTCGGCCATGCTGGCGGCCGCACTCGACAAGCTCAAGACGCGGGCCGTCGCGGCGGCGGCAGCCGCACAGGCCCAGGCACAGGTAGATGCCCCGCCGCAGCGCAAGAAAGGCTAGCCTGCGGCAGGACCGCTACAAACCTTCGCGATCGTCGTGAGGAGGCGATCGAGATCCACGGGCTTCGACAGCCACGCGTCGGCCTCAATCGGGGGGATATCGTCCTTCGCGCCCGCGGCGGTGACAACGACGACGGGAATGCGCGCGAGGCGGGGATCGCGGGCCTGCGCCTCGCGGAACTGCCATCCGTTCATGACGGGCATCATCAAATCCAGAAGGATGACCGACAGCGCGTTGTCGGCCTGCAGCGCCTCGAGCGCCAGCCGGCCGTTGGCCGCCGTCCGGACGTCGAAGCCCTCCATCGCGAGGAAGCGCTCGAGCATCTCACGCGTATCTGGATCGTCCTCAACGATCAACACGGACGCCATGCAGAGTCAGGCCGAGCGCCCGCCGCGGGCGTGATGAAAGACCGTAGTCAGGATTCCTGACCCGGTCGCGTCCTCGACCCGCCCGGCAGCTACGCTCACCTCGTCTCCTCGCGGCAGTATATCAACGCCCCTGCCCCGCGGACCCGACGAGCGCCAGGTAATCCCCTTTCGGGCTCACGGCGAGGCGGGTGACCCCGGGCAAGCCGAGCCGCTCGAGCGTCGTGACTTCTTTCCATTCCGATTGTCCGCGCCGCCAACTGAACAGCGTCGTGCCGTGGACCATCAACAGGGTGCCCTCGGGCGTCCAGGCGCAGTCCGCCTCCCTGCTCCCGGCGACGGCCGGCGTGAGCACGGAGATGGCGCGCGTCGAGGGGTTGAGCTCCTTGATCACGAGGCTCATCGTGTCGCCGCTGCGCTCACGCTGCACGAAACTGATGGCGCGCGGGGATCCCCCCGCCGCACCCGGCATGCGCTGAAGCGAACGGCCGATGTCGGAGGCCAGCGTGACGGCCGTGCCGGTGCGCGTGTCGGCGAGCTGAAGTGTTGCCGGCTGGCCGGCCCCGACCCCCGTCGAGGCGCCGAGCACGAACAGCGCCAGCGTCTGGTCGTCGGCCCACGCGTGATAGCCGACAGGCTTGATGTTCTCGAGAACGAGGCGCGGGTCGAGCCCCTCCGGGGTGAACCGCCAAAGCCGCTGCGTGTTGTTGCCATCGAGCTCTACGCGGACGACGGAGATGTTCCCAGCCGGGGTCATCGTCGGCGAGTACTCGCTTTCGGGTGTCCTGGTGACCTGCGCAGTCTGCTTGGACGCGATGTCGTACCGATAGATGTCGGTCTGCGTGCCGCCGGCCGCTGCCCGCGAACCGCGGACGGACGTGAAGAGCACCGCCTTGCCGTCGGGCGTGAAGAACGGCTGGTTGTCGTATCCGGGTTGGTTCGTGATGTTGACGGCCGTGCCGAGCTCGATGGCGCCGTTCGCGGTTTTCATCGGCGCCAGGTAGATCTCGGTGTCGGGCGGCGGCTGCGCGGCAGGGGCGCGGGCAGGCTGTGCTTCGTATTCCAGGAAGATTTCGTGATCGACCGGCGCCACCGCGCCCGGAAGATCCCCGACCTGCCAGAGCATCTCCTGCAGCGAGCCCGGGCTCATCATGCGGCGGACCTTCGACTCGTCCATCGCGTTGATCATCCTGTCGAGATCGAAGTCCAGGATCGTGGCGCGGTTCGCTCCGCGGGCGGGCGCGTTGGTCCGCAGCAGCGGCGGCTCGATCTCGACAGAGAACCGCAGCGCGAGTCCCTTGATCGCCCGCTTGAACGTCAACTCCTCCGCAGAGCCCGTTGCGAAGGACGTGATGTCGGGGGCCGGGTCGGACCGCAGCCGCTGGTCGGGCAGCTTCACCAGGAGCAGACGATCGCCGTTCTGGTGCGGCTTCATGGCGAAAGTGATCACCGGCGCGTCGCCGACGCCTGTCATGCCGAAGGAATGGTTGGCAGGCACCGAGAAGACCGGCGGAAACACCAGCCGCAGCTGCGTCACGTCGTCAAAATCCACGAGCGTGGTGCGGATGCCGCCGTCGGCAGCCTTCTCGAGTCTCGTCGAGGCCAGCCGCACACGGGCGCCGAAGCTGCGTTGGAGTTCCCCTTCGCTTGGCGCCGGCAGCAGCTCCTCGAGCCGTGGGGCTTCGACCGGCGTCCCGGGAAACAGGGAGTCGTATGCCCGGATGCCGGCCTCGAACACCCGTGACGTGATTCGTGCGTGGCCGCTGCCGTCCGGCGCGACGTGGAGCACGAGCGAGCTCGACATGCACGACTGAGCCGTCAGGCCCAGCATCAGCGCGAGCAGACCCGGGAGTCGTTTCATCCCGCGGAGTATAGTCGTTCGGCATGCATCCGGCACTCGCGCCGGCCGTGATCGCGGGCGGCACGGCGGTGTCCTATGTCGTCGCTCTGGTGATCGACGTGCCGTCGCTCGTCCCGTTCCTGAACGTCGCGGCGGCGTTCCCGATGATGATCGCGTCGCTCCGGCGCGGGCGCGTGGCCGAGGCGGTCTGGCGGATGCTGGTCTGGGCCGCCGCTTTGGCGGTCTGCGCCACCACTATCGCGTACCTCGACACCGCACACGCCGGGCGCGTGTTCCTGCGCGGCGAACACTACCGCCGGGAGATGTTCGAA
>JANOJK010000118.1:0-16907 GCA_031408165.1 Acidobacteriota bacterium
GCCGCCGTACGAGGACAGCGCGTCCGCGCGCAGCGTATCGATCGTGACGAGCAGGACGTTCTGATCCGCGCTCGGTTCGAGGACGATGCCGCTGGTCCGGGAACGCCAGACCATGGCCGCGGCCAGCAGCACGAGCGCGGCGACGGCGATAGCGATCCCTCGCGTGCCGAATCGGCGCGGGGAGGGCGGGGTTGTCGAGGGACCCAAGCTCGGTAGTCTAGCGTGTTAGAGTCGCGCGCAAGAACCGGGACGCTCCATGCGCCGTATCGCCACCGCGCTCCGTTGCGTGTTCGTGACGGGTCCCTCCTGCGGGGCCAGCAGGCCCCCCGCCCTTCAGGGGGGTCTCGCTCGTGACCGTCGATGTCACGGTGTCCAGCCCGTGCGCGCCCTGTCGGATCTCGGAGCCCGTACGCACGCGACCGCGCCGCGACCATCTGTTAGATGATATCCGCGTGGCGAAACGCCGGCGTGTCGCGACGCGCGAGATTCCGCCTGAGCATGGCACGCTGACGAGGTCGCGGCTCGCGCACCCCCTCGTCGTTGCGACGGGTCTGATCATTCTGAATGTGCTCGTCTATGCGTCCCTCCGCCGCTTCGAGCTGGTCAACTGGGACGACCCGACCTACGTGACCGAGAACCCGATCGTCCTGGGCGGGTTGAGCTGGAGCAGTGTGTGGTGGGCGATGACGACTGGCCACTCCCCGTACTGGCATCCGATGACCTGGCTGTCGCACCTGCTCGACATCACCCTGTTCGGCACCGACGCGGGGATGTACCACGTCACGAACCTGCTGTTCCACATCGCCAACACGGTGCTGGTGTTCGAGCTGTTTCGCCGGATGACGGGCGACACCGGCCGCAGTGCATTCGTGGCCGCGATTTTCGCCGTCCATCCACTGCACGTGGAGTCGGTCGCGTGGGTCGCGGAACGCAAGGACGTACTGAGCACCTTCTTCTGGGTGCTGACGATCCTGGCGTATGTCGCGTACGTCCGCCGTCCGGCGTGGACGCGGTATGTCGCGATGCTCGTGTTGTACGCGCTCGCGCTGATGTCGAAGCCGATGGTCGTCACGCTGCCGGTCGTGCTGCTGCTGCTCGACGTCTGGCCGCTGGGACGGCTGCGCGTGGGCCGACCTGGCGGTGAAAGCAGACCTCGCCAGCCTGCCCCGGGGCTGCGACGGTCCGTCGACATTTCAGCGAAGGCGGAGGGTCTCCGGGACCAGTGGTGGACGTGGGTGATCGCCGAAAAGGTGCCGCTGCTGATCCTGGCGCTGGCGACGAGCGCCGCCACGGTCGTCGTCCAGTACCGCGTGGGGGCGATGGCTGGCCTGGAGGCGCTGCCGTGGCAGGTCCGTGCTGCGAACGCGACGATCGGATACGTCGCCTATCTGTGGAAGACCGCGTGGCCCACGCACCTCGCGGCGTTCTATCCGTTGTTCGACATCTCCCCGGGGCGCGTGGCCGCCGCGGCAATCGCGCTCGCTGCCGTCACCATCGCGGTCGTGGCCGCTCGCACGCGCCATCCATATCTGCTGGTCGGCTGGTGCTGGTACGGCATCACGATCGCGCCTGTCATCGGCCTCCTGCAGGCGGGTGAGCAGGGGATGGCGGATCGGTTCATGTACGTGCCGATGATCGGCATCCTGATCATCGCGGCGTGGGGCGTCCCGGCGCTCGTAAGATGGCTCGTGGCTCAGGCGCGAGGGTTCGAGGCCGAGGGCCCTGAGCCAGGGCTCAGCACTCATGGCTCATGGCTCATGACCGGGATCGCGGCCGCGCTGGTGGCCGCCTGCGCGGTGACGGCCCGCGCCCAGGCGGCGCACTGGTCGGACAGCGTCTCACTCTGGCGGCACGCGACGCGGGTGACGCCCGGGAGTTACATCGCGCACGAGAACCTCGGACAGGCGCTGAGAGAACTGGGACACCTCGATGAAGCCAGGGCGAGCTACGAGCGCGCGCTGGCGCGCGCGCCGGCGCGGTCACCGGGATACCTCGCCGTGATCCACAACAGCATCGGGATGGTCCTCACGCGGCAACAGAGGACGAGCGAGGCGCTCGAGCACTTCGCCGCCGCGGCGCGGCTGAATCCCGGCTTCGCGGAAGCGCGGAGCAACCTCGGGAACGCCCTCGCCGCCGGGGGACGCCTGGTCGAGGCGATCGGCGAATACCGCGAAGCCGTGCGGCTGAAGCCGGAGTACACCGAACCGCGCGTGGGCCTCGGCAGCGCGCTCCTGACCCAGGGGAAGGCGGTCGAGGCCATCCCGCACTACCGTGAGGCGCTGCGCCTCGATCCGGATCTCGCGCAGGCGCACAACGGCCTCGGCGGCGCGCTCGCGATGACCGGCCATGCCGACGAGGCGATGGCGCAATTCGCCCATGCCGTGCGGCTCAAACCCGACCTGCCGACCGCGCACCTCAACATTGCGCTGCTGCTCATGAAAAAAGGTGACATCGCCGAAGCACGACGTCACCTCGAAACCGCCCTCTCGATCGATCCGGCCTACCAGCCGGCGCTTCAGGCCCTTCGAGCTATCGATTCAAAAGGGTAGTGCCGGAGAACGCAGGCGGCAGCCCGCACTATTCACGACGTGTAGATAAGAGTCTACGAAAGCCTTCGCAGCCCGTTGCAACGTTCGCGAAGAGTGACGCGCCACGGCGTTACCACGACGCTCACCAAGATCACGAAGACCACTAAGGCTTTGTGATCCTGGTGATCTTTGTGACCTTCGTGATTAGGTCGGGGGCCTTACGGGCGATCCCCCCTAAAGCCTAAAGCCCAAAGCCTAAAGCCTGCTACTGCGGCGCGAAGCCGCTCGCGTGCAGCTTGACGCCCTGGCGCGTCGTCCCCAACTGAATCACCTTGGTGGGCTTGTTCGACTCGGGCCGTTTGAAGACGACCTCGTACTGATACGTCAGCGCGTCGGCGTATCCCTTGAGAATGCCCTCGACAGCGGACATCCCGATGACGAAGTCGCGCTGGCCGCCACTGGCCTTCGAGAACTGCGTGGTCGTCACGTCGCGTTTGGAATTCTTCAGGCCTCCGCGCTGGACGGACACCGCCCAGAGCTGTGCGCCGGATTTCTTGAAGGCCTCGACGATCCCTTTCTCGTTCTGTTGACTCTGCTCGTCGCTCGGCTCGAGATTCAGGGACACGATCGCGCGGCGTGTGCTGGGCTGCCTGCTCAGGTCGTTGTTCGCCTGCGAAAGCGCCTCGAGGAGCACCGACCCCACGCCCGGCTTGGCCACGAGCCTGTTGACGCCCTTCGCGAACTCCGCTGGATTCGACGTAAAGGGCACGACGGTGATGGCCGCCTGCCCGAACTCGGTAAGCGAGACGACCGCATCGGGACTCTGGCCGAGCAAGCGCTTCGCAAACCCGCCAACCGACGCCCGGATGTCGCGCACGTATTCCTCCGGCGCCCCGTACGCATCGGTGACCCGCGATCCTTGCGCGGTGTCCACGAGCACCGCCACCGAGATCGGCTGGCTCGCGGGCTTCACGGCGACCACCTGCCGGTCGACGCCGTCTTCGCGGATGAGGATATCGTCGGCCACGATGTCCTTCACGGGCTTCCCGGCTTCGTCGAGGACCGAGATGAAGAGCGACTTGTCGACGCCACCCTGCGTGCGCGCCGCCGGGGCGACCAGGGCCACGAGGGCGACGGGCAGCAGCACACGGGAGCACAGGGCGCGAACGGTCATCAGGAGCCTCCGGCGCGGATTATACCCCTCGCGAGTCCATCGTCTGGGTTGAGCGCGAGCGCCGCGAGGGCGTGCGTGCGCGCGTCCGCCGCGCGACCGAGCTTCAGTTCACAGTACGCCAGTGCTCCGGTCCCTCACCGCTGTCCGCGTGCTGCAGATCGCACGCCGCGCCGCGAGGGACGCCGCGAGGAAATGCCGTCGTATCCAATCCGCGTCCGGCTGCATCAACGGATGGTCCCGGAGCTGCAGCAAGACGACGAGCTTCAGGACGAACACCGCCGCCAGGGGGACGACCGCCCAGGCGGCAGGGAAGGATGATCGACTCCTGGGAGCTCCCGTGTCAGGAGCCGTCGATTCGATAGGGAGTCGGCACCTTTGTTGTCAGTCATGTCCTGGCGATCGTGGGCGCGCCCTAAGATTAGGATGCCCCATCCGAGTCGGGAAACGCCTGCACGACTACGGTGCTCGGGGCGTCCGGGTCCCTGTCGCTATCTTTTCGTCGCATGCCTGGTATTCCAATTTTCTGGATCGCCCCCCACCTTTGTGCGCTTGACGCCATGACACCCCGGCAGTAGGATGCCCGCGTCCGGTCACAGTACTGCGTGTTCCGTCCGATTCCGGGATGGTTCATACGGGTGGAAGAGGAGGAGAGATGATGGCGCGAGGTTTCCGAGCGTTCCTGCTTGCCGCAGGCTTGTTCGCCGCGTGGGCCGCACCGGCGCACGCACAGGCGATCGGCTCAATCTTCGGCAAGGTGACGGATCAGTCCGGCGGCGTGCTGCCGGGCGTGACGGTGTCGGTCACCGGCCCGTCACTGCAGTCACCGCTGGTGGCGGTCACCAGTGAGAGCGGCACGTACCAGTTCCCGAGCGTGCCCATCGGCACGTTCACCGTGTCGTTCGAGCTCGCGAGCTTCAAGAAGGCGCTGCGTCCGAACGTCGTGATTACGACCGGGTTCAACGCCGGCGTGGACCAGAAGCTCGAGCTCGGCTCCATGTCGGAGGAAGTCACGATCTCTGCGGCCTCGCCGGTCGTCGATACGAAAAAAACCACGACGGGCGCGGTGTTCACGGCTGACATTCTCGAGAAGATTCCGACCGCGCGCGACCCCTGGCAGATCATCAACATGACGCCGGGCGTGCAGGCCGGGCTGAACGTCGGCGGCTCCTCGTCGGGTCAGCAGGTCGCGCTCAACTCGCGGGGTACCGCCGCGAACGTGCAGTGGAACCTCGAGGGCGGGTCGATCACCGACCTCTCGTCGAACTCTTCGCCGTCGTATTTCAACTTCGACTCCTTCAGTGAAATCCAGGTGACCAACGGCGGCGGCGACGTCACCGTGCAGTCGAGCGGCCTCTCGATCAACCTGGTCACGAAGAGCGGCAGCAACGTGTTCAAGGGTTCCGCGGTCGGCACGTTCGAGAACGACGCGACGCAGAACAACAACGTCACGAAGGAGCTGTTCGACGCCGGGTCCAACGGCTTCCTGTCGGGCAACCCGATCAAGCGCATCGCCGTGTATTCGGCGGAGTACGGCGGCCCGATCATCAAGAACAAGCTGTGGTTCTGGGCCGCGGCCGACAAGCAGGACATCAACGCCGGCGTGACGAACTTCTTCGACGCCTCCGCTGGCCAGTTCTGCCAGGATCTGATTACGGCGCAGCGGACCGGCTCCGCCGCCCTGCGCGCCCTGGTGACGTTCGACAAGCTCAATGACGTGCAGAAGTGCCTGAGCAACGACAAGACGGTCATCAAGGACCTGCAGTGGAAGTTCAATTACCAGGCAAACGGCTCGAACAATTTTCAGTACCTGTTTCAGAGCGACAACAAGTACCGGAACGCCCGCGGCGCCTCCTCGAGCACGCTGAAGGAAGCGACCCAACAACAGACGAGCGACAAGCCGTGGAACCTGCCGCTGCCGACGCACTCGGTGCTCCACACGTTCATCGCGTCCGACAAGCTGGTCTTCAACAACCAGCTCACCTACGTCCACGGCGGGTTTTTCCTGGACTACCAGGACGTGCCGCCGCAGGGCGCCTGCGCGCAGAGCCGGTACACGGGTGCCGACACGCTCTACACGGGCCGCGACGCCAACTGCCTCTGGAACATCCAGTCGCTGACCAACCGCACCACGAGCCTGGGCAGCCGCTCGCTGGCGTCCATGTATCAGACGACCCGTCATTCGTGGGAAGCGAAGTCGGACGGCACCTACTTCCTGACGAACAAGCTGGGCGGCGATCACAGCCTGAAGTTCGGCCTGGGCTGGCGCCGCAACCCCATCCAGACGTTCTCCCACTACAGCGGCGGCGTGCGCGCCAGCGTGCAGTGCGTCGGCAACTCGAGCGCGAATTGCGGGACCGGCGAGTTCGTCCCGGTCGGATCCTCGTCGGGCGTGGTCCCGCATCAGGCGGATCTGTTCCGCGACCAGTTGCTGAACAATGACTGGTGGACGTATAACGGCTACATCCAGGACAGCTACAGCCGCGGCCGGTGGCGCCTGAACGGCGGCGTCCGGTACGACTGGCAGCATTCGAAGTACCTGGGGGGCTGCGTTCCGGCCAACGTCCTCCGTCCGGATCTGCTCCCGGCGCAGTGCGAGACGGGGACCCAGTCCGACGTGAACAACGGCAAAAAGATTCAGTCGTTCACGAACTGGTCGCCCAGGTTCTCGGCGACCTACGACCTGCTCGGCAACGGCAAGACGCAGGTGCATGCGAGCGGGTCCTATTTCTACAACACCAAGATCACGCTGGCCAACTCGCTGGGCGGGCTCTTTACGCAGACCCGCCTGCGGTGGGGTCCGAATGCGTCGAGCGGCGCCTGCAGCACGACCGCAGGCTCCGGCTGCTGGACCGACGCGAACAGGGACGGACTCGCGCAGGTCAACGAGCTGACCGGTACTCCGAGCTCGAGCAGCGCTCGCTTCGTCAACGGCGTACTCCTGCCGGCCGGCAACGTCGTCGATCCGAGCGCGAAGATCGGCCGCACGCGTGAAGCGATCGTCGGGATGCAGCACGAGCTGATTGCCAACCTCGCGGTCGGCGTGGACGTCATCTACCGCAAGTACGACCGCGGCACGACCACCTACACGATCGGGTTCCAGCCGGGCGCCGGGTATGACGCGTTGCGGGCGCTTTACCAACCCGTGACGTTCGTCGATCCAATCACCGGTTTGAGCGCGCAGTACTACACCGTCTGCACCGGCTGTTCGCGGCCGTCGGGTCTTGGCGACATCACGCTGACCAACCCGAACTACCAGGTCTACAAAGGCGTGGACCTGACCGCGACCAAGCGGTTCAGCAACCGCTGGCAGATGGCCGTCGCGGTGACCATCCAGGACAACCCGAGCTTCTTCCCGCAGGGGTCGGCCACGTTCATCAACCCGACCGCCTTCGAGCATCAGCAGGGGATCAGCACGATCTCCAGGTACCTGTTCAAGGCGCAGGGCAGCTACACGATGCCGTGGGACATCAACGTGTCTGCGAACTTCAACATGAACCAGGGCGCCACGCGCACCCTGTCGATCGACGGTCCGGGAGCCGTGCCTGGCGGCACGACCGGCACGATCACGTACAACACGCTGCAGCAGGCGCCGACGAACACGTTCCGGTTCGATGCGGTCAAGCTGCTGGACATCGGCGTCCAGAAGGTCTTCAGGATGCGAGGCGGCAAGAACCGCATCAAGCTGATGCTGGACGGCTTCAACATGTTCAACGAGAACACGATCCTGGGCTACGTGAGCAACAACCAGAGCAACACGGGCTTCACGCAGCCGAACAACATCGTACCGCCGCGGGTCTTCCGGTTCGGCGCGAGCGTGAACTTCTAAGCGGATTGGCGCCGGCCGATCGCCGGGGGGACGACGGCGCGGACCCGGGACTTGTCCCGGGTCCGCTTTTTGTTGTACGAACGAGGGTCAGTGCTTCCCGAATCCCCAGATGGCTTCCTGGGGGGGAAGCGCGACGGCGGCGTAGCTCTTGCGCGCGCGGACCTTGACGCCCGGCACGGTGGATTTCACTTCGATCTTCCTCACCTTGCCGTCCATCGTCGCGTTCTCGGGCTGATAGCCGATGACGTAGTAGGTGCTGGTGTCGCGGACGATGAGCCCGAAGGCCCGCGACATGTCGTCGACGTTGCGGACCATGAACCCGCCGGTCCCCTCGGTGAGGATGGTGGGGCCGTCCTCGCCGGTGTCGAAGGCCGCCGACCGGGCGCGATCGCGCTTGACGGCATCGGGGTTCACGCTCAGGCCATTGATCAGGCCGCGGCCGTCGATGGAGTAGATGGTGATGCCGCTGCGGGCAGCCTGGGCCGCGACCATCTGGAGCGTGCTGCGCGTGTCCTCCACGAAGAAGCCTTCGGTCATGAACACGACGGTCTTGCGGCCGGGAATCTTGGCGAGCCCTTTGGCGACGGCCTCGAGGTTCTGGATGGTGCGCTGGGTCATCATGCGCGCCTGGCGGACGTACAGACGCGCCTTCTGCTGAATCAGGTTCTCGACGTTGCCGAGCCCGCCCTCGCTCGCGCAGGCCGCCGGATCGTCGCGGCAGGCCTTGACGCCGAGTGCGTCGGTGACTTCGCGCGCGCCGTCGGCGATGCGGGACGCGTCGACTTCGCTCGGGATGCGCGGCCACTCGACGAACGGGGCGAGGATGGCCTGGCGGTTCTCAAACGCGGGCTGGACGGCGCGCACGCCGGCGAGCAGTTCTCCCTTGTCGACCGTCAGCCGACCCCTGTACATCCCCCCGTTGAGGAACACGCCGCCGGCGTCGCCGTCGTGGATCATGTCGCGGATGAACGCTTCGGCCCCGGTCTTCACGCGCATGAGCGAGTCGTTCGCGAGGTGGGCCTCGTCGAACAGCATCACGAAGACGCGATGCGCGCCGTACTGCGCCTCCTCCGCGTGCGCGCTTGCCAGCGTCCCGGTGTCGAGCGGATTCTGCCCCAGGTTGTTGGAGACCATGAAGAACTGCTGGATCTGCTGCGGCTTCCCGTTCTCGAGCAGCGTGATGTCCTCCATCTTGAGGCCCGGGACGAAGTTGCCGTTCTTGTCGAGCACCACCGCGTCGACTTCAACGAGGGCGGTGGTTGACTTGAAGGTCCTGGTCTGCTGCCAGCCGGCGGGATGGATCGTTCCGGCGGCGAGAAACGCGACGGCGCCACACACCGCGAGTCGTGCAATACGCATCACCGGGTCACCTCTGCTGGTGTGATATTACTCCGTCCTTTGTAGCCCTTGCGCGCGCGAATGTCGTATTTCGGATGCTTTCTGACGCTGACGGACAGCTCGTGCCACCCGTCGGCGGCGACTCCCCGCGGCACGTACTGCAGCACGTAACTCGCCCGGAAATCGTCCAGCATGGCCTTGAACACCCGGCTGACGGAGTCGTCGGCGGCGATGGGGAAGACTTGTCCCGACGTGGGTTCCACCAGATCCGACAGGACCCGCGGGAACCCCGGGTCCTCGAACCGGCCCTGGGGCACGCGCCCGCCGACCGTGATGTTGTCGCCGCCCGCGAGCGAATCGATCGCGCCGTTCCTCTGCGAGAGCCGGCGGCTCTCCGCGGTCGCGGGCGCGTCCTGGACGGGCACGACGATGTCGACGACGGCGTCGGTCTGGCGCGCGATCTCGCGGACCGTCTTGTCGTCGATGATGCTGGTCGAGTCGCGACCGTCGGTAAACGCGACAATCAGCTGGCGGCGCCCCGGCTCGGTCGCGCGCATCATCGTGGCCGCCATCCCGTCGTACAACGACGTGGCCCCCTCGGCCAACAGCGAGTCGAGCGGCATCGCGGCGCCGCGCGGCCGGAGGCTGAAGACTTCGCGCAGCACCTGCGAGATCGCGACGAGCCGGATGCGGTCGTCCGCGCGAAGGAGCGCCGCCGTGTCGCTGACGGCGGTCTTCAGCCGCTGCAACAGAGGACCGTCCACGCTGCTGCTCAAGTCGAGCAGCAGCGTCAGATCGAGCGGCAGCTGCGCGGCCGCGATAGTGGAGATCTCCTGGCGAACGCCATTGTCCGTCAGCTCGAAGTCGGCGCCGGTCAGGCCGGGAACGGGCCGGTTCTTGCTGCGGACCGAGACCGCGACCGTCACGCCGTCCACGCCCGAGCGGAAGACGCGCTCCTGCGCGTGCCATGGCGCATCCCCGAGGATCACGAAGATCACGAAGACCACCAGGACCCTGGTGATCCTGGTGAACAGCGTGCGACGATCGTGGAAGCCGAACAGCGCGTTCGAGGTCATGGGTCAGGGTCTCAACAGCGCCCGGACGCGTTCGATCCTCGGATACCAGAATCGCCAGTCCCCCGCGTAGTAGGACCACCAGGGATCGCGCCGGGGATCGGCGTTCTGCAGGAGGGGGTCGAGGAGCGCCTGCGGCTCGTCGGTGCGCCCGTGCCGGAATTCGAGCGCGGCGAGGCGAAGCGTGGCGGAGTGAGCGCCAGGACTGACGGCGAGCGCCTGCCGGTAGGCCGCGCGCGCCTCGTCGGTGCGCGCGCGGTTTTCGAGTGCAATGCCGCGGAAGAGATGCGCCAGGTACGCGAGCGCGCGATCGTCGGTCAGCCGCTCGACGCCGGATAGCGCCGTCAGCGCCTCGTCGTAGCGGCCCATCTCGATCTTGACGTGGCCAAGGCGGAGGTTCGCCTCGGCGCGGAGGCTCTCGTCCTTCGCCGCCTCGCGAAACCGCTCCGCGGCCCGTTCGCTTGCGCGGTAGCGCTCCCCGTCCGCGCCTGAAGCGATCTCGCGCGCGCGCGCGAGATTCGCGCTGCCGACCGAGCGCGTCAGCACCTCGCTCGGGGCGCTGACCTGCTCTTCGACGATCCCGCGGGCGAGCACGAGGCGGGGCTCGTCCGGGAAGGGCGTGCGCACGTGGTCCAGGTGGTCGCGAAGGACCGTCGCATCGATCCCGCCTTCGAGCAGCGACAGCGCGGCAAGCTGCCAGGCGCGATCGAAATCGTTCGGCACATGGGCGCGGACGTAGGGGCACGCCCACTCGACAAGCCTCGCGGCGGCCGCGGAGTGCTTCTTCGAGCCGACGGCGGCAAGCTCCAGCGCGAACGCCGTCACCAGGCGGCGCTGTTCTTCCCGCGCCTGCGGGGTGCCGGCGGTCGCGGCCGTCGGCACAGAGGCGGGATCGAAGCGCGCAAGGTTCGCTCGCGCCGCGTCGAGATCGACGGCGATCAACTCGACACCGGTCCGGCGGCCCTGGACCCAGTCGGCGTAGCTGGTAATCAGGCCGGCGGTTGGAGAGGGGGCGTGCCCCGGCGTCTGTGTCGAGCCGGCAGGGCCTGCCGGATGCAGCGCCAGCAGAACCATGCCCGCTCCAAGCCACCCGCGCAGCGCGTGCGAGTTCACCGTGCAGAAAGTATAAGGCCGGTCCTGCGCGCCGGGCGTCGTATACTTCGGCGGCGAGTCACCCTTTCAAGAAGGAGAGTTTCATGCGCATCCGCGGCATCCCTTTCGTGATGTTCATCGTGCTGGCGGGTGTGATGCTTGCGGCCCAGAACCCTCGCCAACGGTCGGTCCTCGTGACCGTCATCGATGCATCGGGCGCCCCGGTCAGAGACCTCGCGCCCGCCGATCTCTCCGTGCGCGAGGACGAGGCCACGCGTGAGGTGGTCGAGGTGAAGCCGGCCACCGATCCGATGACGATCGCGGTGCTCGTGGACAACACGAGCCCCACGATGGGAACCAACGCGCCCACGCAGGAGCTTCGCGCCGGGCTCAGCGCCTTCGTCAAGACCCTCCAGCAGGCGAATCCCGAGACCCAGATCGGGATCTGGGAGTTTGCCGGCGCAGCCGTCCAGACCACCAAGTTCACGACGAAGACCGACGATCTGACGAAGAAAATCCAGCGGATGTTTCCGGCGCGCCAGTCGGGAGCCGTCCTGCTCGAGGCGCTGGTGGACGCCAGCAAGGAACTGACGAAGAAAGCTGTCGGACCGCGCCGCGCCATCGTGTCGGTCAGCTTCAATTCCCCCGAGGTCAGCACCATCGAGCCGAGTCTGGTCGCCGCGGCGATGGCGAAATCGGGCGCGAGTTTCTGGGCGGTCGCCATCGAGTCGAACGCCTCGGCCTCGACGAGCGCGCAGGGGGGCACCCCGACGCGCGCGGTGATCCTCGAGGAGATGCCGCCGAGGACCGGCGGCTTGCGTCTGACCGGTGTGGCCGGGACGGCCCTCGAAGGCCAGTTGAAGAGCATCGCCGACGCGCTCACGGCGCAACACGTCGTGACCTACGTGCGTCCGGACGGGGCCGCCACGCCCACGCAGATCCGCGCAGTGTCCAGGCGCGGCGCGAAGGTACTGACGGCGATGTGGATCCAATAGTGCCAGAGAGGCGACTGATGTCCGGCCATGTCGTGCACGCCTGCCTTGCCCTCGCGTTCACGCTGTTCCTGCCGGTGGATGGATCCCGCGTCGCCGCGCGCCAGGCACAGAGGACTGCGCTCGTGACCGTGATCGCCGACGCCGGGACGCCGATCAGAGAGCTCACGGCGCGCGATTTCGTGGTCAAGGAAGGCGGCAGAAAGGCCGAGGTCGTCGACGCAAAGCTGACGAAGGATCCGCTGTCGGTAGCACTGCTGATCGACATCTCGCAGCCGCCCAGGAACGCGGCGCGGCCGGTACAGGACCTGCGTAACGCGGCCGCGGCCTTCGTGAAGACGATCCATGCCGTCAGCCCCGACGCGCAGATTGCCCTCGTGCTGTTCGCGGGTGCCGCAGTCACCACAGTCGACTTCACGAACAAGTCTGACGACCTGGAGACTGCCATCTCGCAGCTCTTTCCAAATCAGCAGACGACCGCCGTAATGCTGGAGGCGATGTTGGACTCGGCAAAGAAGCTGGAGGCCAGGCCCGCCCCGCGCCGCGCGATGGTCGCGATCGACTTCAATTCGTCCGAAGGGAGCCCCGATCGCATGGTGCAGCAGGCGGCCGACGCCATCACCAACTCCGGCGCGACGTTCTGGTCGGTGTCGGTCCGCGGGTCCGCACCGGCATCCCCGACCCGCGAAGATGTGCTGAACACGATGACCAGGGCGAGCGGCGGCAAGCGCTTCACGTCCATCGAGTCGTCCGGTCTCGAAGGGATGCTGAAGAACGTCGCCGCCAGCCTCACGTCGCAGTACATCGTGACGTTCAGTCGACCGGGCGACGGCGCAGTGAAGTCGACCACCTTCGAGGTGGCCGACGGCCGGAAGGTGCTGCTGACGCCGTTCGTGCGGTAAGGCGCGGCCTCGCGCAGTCGCCGGCCCTTACTCTTCTTCGGCTGCGCGTTCAGGTGCTCGATGACTTCGCCCGAGCTGTCCAGACCGCCGCTGATGTGACGCGCGATCGCGGCTCGCCCTACTTCGATACCAGCCGCAGATTCGCGGCGGCGTTGGGATCGCCCAGATCGGCCGCACGCTTCCAGGCCTCAATCGCGGCGGCCTTGCGCCCCGTGGTGGCCAGCACCACCCCGAGCGCGGTATAGGCGCCCGCGAGCGACGGATCGAGCTGGACGGCGTGGCGCAGCGATGCCTCCGCCTCCTCGAGATTCTTCGCCTGGAGGTGCGCCGTCCCGATGTTCTGGTATGCCAGCGCGCTACTCGGATCGAGATCAAGAAGCCGCGTGAAGGTGCGAACCGCGTCAGCGTTGCGCCCCGCGACGAGGTAGGCGTTGCCCAGCGCAATCAGGGCGTCCGGGTCGTTATTCACGCCGCTCGCGGCCGCCCCTGGCGGCTTCCCTCCGGCGGTCGCCGGCATTGCCGTGGGTTCGAGCAGCGCGATCGCCTTCGCCGCCTGGCCGGACTCCGCCAGATACTGACCGAGCTTGATCCGGACCTCGCTCTGGGTCACGCCGCTTCTGAGGGCGGCCTCGAGCGTCTCGATGGCCATCCGCGGTTGGCCGGACCGCCAGTAGAGGAGCGCGAGCTTCCGGTACGCGTCCTCGGTGTCGGGACGCTTCGCGATGATCGCCTTGTAGAGATCCACTGCCTCGTCGTTGCGGCCGGCCCGCGACGCGTCGTTGGCTTTCGCCAGCATCTGCTCAATCTCGACCAGCCGTTTCGGGTCGTCGGCCTCCGTGTACTTCTCACGGACCGTGGCGCTGCCGCCACCGATGTAACCCAGCGACCGCAGGCGCTCGATGGTGTCGGCGGTCTCCTGCTGCGCACGAGCGGGAGGGGCCACGTTGAACTGCTTGAGGGTTTCGGTGAGCACGCGCGAACGCCCGGCGCGAGCCAGGACGAGGTTGGTCGCTTCCTTCGGATCCGCGGCGAGGTCGTACATCTCCACAATCGGCAGGTCGATGAACTTCTCGCGGCCGACGATCACGCCGCGCAGCGGAGCCCACCCGCGGGTCACGGCCGCGCTCATCGCTTCGAAGTAGGTCGGGCGATCGGGCCCGCGGCCCGCCGCGATGGTGTCGAGGAGCGAAGCGCCCGGCAGGAGAGCCGGCACCGGCGCGCCCGACGCCGCCAGGATCGTCGGCAGGAGGTCCACGTGACGGACCGGCGTGTCGATCGACGCTCCCTTCACCGTCGAATCGTCCCGGCCTGGAACGATCTCGGCGACGATGAGCGGCACGCGAAGCGTCGCCTCGTACGCGAACAGGCTATGGGTCCGCTCGCCGTGTTCGCCAAGGCTTTCGCCATGATCGCCGGTGACGACGACCAGCGTCGGCCGCGACAGCCCGCGCAGCCGATCGACGAGCGGCCCCAGCGCCGAATCCGTCCACGAAACCTCGCCGAGATACGGATCCGATGGAAACCGCGACGCAAACGCCGGCGGCGGCTGATAGGGCTCGTGCGGGTCGTAGACGTGGATCCACGCGAACCATTTGCCCGGCTGCGACGCGATCCAGTCGGTCGCCGCTGTGACCACGACATCCGCCGGCCGCTCGCGGTCGTTCGCGTCGGGACTCGACACAGTCGTCATGCGATCGTCGTAGACGTCGAATCCGCCGCCGAGGCCGAAGCGATGGTCGAGAGGGAAGCCGCCGACGAACGCGCCGGTGGTGAAGCCCCGGGCCTTCAGCAGCGTGGCGGCGGTCGGCTCGCTCGAGGCCAGCCGGTAGCCGGTGTTGTCGCGGATGCCGTGCTCGTAGGGATAGCGCCCGGTGAGCATGCTCGCATGCGACACCAGGGTGACGACTGCGTGGGCGTGTGCGAAATCGAAGCGCGCGCCGTGGGCCGCGAGGCCATCCAGGATCGGTGTCGCGGCGCGCCCGCCGTACGACGCGAGCGCGTCCGCTCGCAGGGTGTCAATGGTGACGAGCAGGACGTTGCGATCGGGATTCGGCGCGACAGTGAAGTTCGGACGACCCATCAGGCCGCACGCGCCCACGGCAAAGGCACAAAGACCACTAAGGGACAAAGACCACAAAGTTCTCCGGGTTGTCTGGCTCTTCGTGGGCCGTCTCACTTCTGCTGCTGTTGCGTCGATGAGGCATCTTCTTTCTTCAGGTGCTTGTTCAGGAACACTTCCATCCGTTCCCAGAGCGGCAGCCAGCGCCTGTAGAGCAGCGTCTCGTGCGTGTCGTCGGGCTGCACCATCAGCTCGTGCGGAATGTTGTGCGCCCGCAGCAGGCTGACGAGGCCGACGGTCTGCGCGAAATTCACGTTGCGGTCGTCGTCGCCGTGGATGAGGAACACCGGGGATTTCCAGTTCGCGATTTCGGAAATCGGGGAGGACTTGTAGGCGAGGTTCTCCGGATCCAGGTTGTTGCCGTACAGGTGGACGCCCGCCAGGTCCACGCCCGCAGCGAAAATGTCGGAGTTGCGCGCCAGCGCCTGCGCCGTCAGCAGGCCGCCGTACGACAGTCCCCAGATCCCCACGCGCTTGGGGTCGACGTCAGGGCGCGACTGCAGATACTTGCCTCCAACGAGCACGTCCTGGTACTCCGAGTTGCCGCGCAGGTTGGTGTTCGGCGCCGTGCGGAACGACTTGCCGTAGCCGACCCCGCCGCGATAGTTCACCGACAAGACGATGTAGCCCTGGCTCGCGAGCCACTGGTTCACGCCGTAAAAGAGGTGATAGACCTCCATGTAGTGATAGCCGAGCAGCATCTGCCGCACGGGGCCGCCGTGCACGAAGACGATCGCGGGGCGCTTCTCCCCGGGCCGCAGGTCCTTCGGCAGAAACAACTGGTTGCGGATCTCCATCCCGTCCGCCGCCTTCGTCATGACGACCTGCGGCTGGACATGGGCGTCGGTCGGGAAGTCCTTCGTGAGCACCGGGTAGACCACCCGCTGTGCGGACGCCTGGAGCACATCCGTGGCTGCCGGGAAGATCGCGACGGATTGCGGACGGCGGTAGTCCGCCGTCAGCGCCGCGATGTGCCGGCCCGAGGGGAGGACGACGGGATCGTGCTCGATGCCGTCGCCGGCCGTGACCTGCACCGGCGCGCCGCCGGCGATCGGGACCTTCCACAGGTGCCGGCGGTCGATGTCGGTCGCGTTGGTGCCGTAGAACAAGTACTTGCCGTCGGCAGAGTAGCCGGCGGACTCGATGTGCCCGTCCTGCGGCGTCAGGCTGGTCGGCGCCGCCGCCGGTGCCGGTGGCCCGGCGCCGAACACGTCGGTACGATTCGTCGGGCCGGTGTTGTGCAGCGGACCGGCGAGCGCCGGCACGGAGACCGAGTAGAAACGCGTCCACTCCTCGGGCTCGATCTGGAACACGACGCGATCGCCGCGCCACGTGATTGTGTTGATGCCGTTGAAGACCTTGTCGTCCGCCGCGTTGTGCCAGAACTCCAGCGCGTCGCCCGTCGTGACGTCCGCGACCCAGAACGACAGGTTGTAGCCGCCGCTGAAGGTCGCGGTCGTCAGACCAGGCCTGGGTGCAGGCGGTGTCGGGGCATTACCCTGGGCAGTGGGCTGCGCTCCGCGCCCTTGTCCGCCTCCACGCCCGGCACCGCCCCGGCCGGGTCCCGGATTCCCGGGGTTGAACGCGGGTCCCGGCGGATTGCCGAGTCCGCCGACGCCGCTGTGCGACTGCTGCGCAAACGGGGTCCCGGGTCGGCGGATGAACGCGATCCGCGTGCTGTCGGCCGACCAGGCCGGGCTCGTGTCGAAGTCCACGCTCGGTGACATGTAGGTCACCGTGCGCGTGGCGTTGTCGTGCACCGCGATGAAGCTGTGGTCGTTGCGGCGGCTGACGAACGCCAGTTTCCTGCCGCTGGGCGACCAGAGGGGATTGCTGTTCGTGCCCCAGACGCGGATGTAGGGC
>JANOJK010000140.1:0-4514 GCA_031408165.1 Acidobacteriota bacterium
GGGGCGGACACGACGAAAACCGAGACGACGCGGCCCGCCTCGTCTTCGGCGCCCTAGGGGACATCCACGGCGCGTTCGACGTGGCGCGCGGGATCGTCGCGCGTCACCCGGAGGTCCCGTTCTGGCTCTGCGTCGGCGACCTCGCGACCGACGATGGCCGCTACGAGCCGGTCGGTGCGCCCGTCTACTGGATTCACGGCAACAGAGACAACTTCGACGCCATCGCCGCCGGCGATCTCCCGGCGGATCTGCATCACATTCCCAACGGGACGGCGATCGAGGTCGCGGGCGTGCGCATTGCCGGGCTCGGCGGCACGTTCGCTCCCACCTGGTATGAGACTCGTGCATCGGAGCTCCCCCACGCCACCAGGGGGAGCGTGAAGGCCCCAGAACCGGGGGACCCTTCGATACGCTCAGGGCCGTCCCGGGCCCGGACGAGGGACGATAAACGACGCCACTTCGTGCGCGAGGAGGTCGAGGCCTGCGCCGCGCTTCGCGGCGTGGACGTGTTCATGAGCCACGAGGCTCCGAAGCCGTATCGCGCGTTTCGCGGGGGCGACCCGGCGACAGCGCCTGAGTCGAACCGGCGGGGACCCGACGCCGGCAAGGCGCAGATCAACGCAGTGCTGGCCGCGATGCGGCCGCGCCTCCATCTGTTCGGGCACCATCACCGCAGCAGCGACGAAGGACGGGAAGGGGTCCGGTCGATCGGCCTGGACCTCGTCACCCGCTCGTACGCGCTGGTCGACGCAAGATCCTTCGAGATCCAGCTGCACCAGGCCTGACCAGCCTCCGTCAGACCCCACGTCCGGCCGCCGAAGCCCGGCGCGCGAAGGCGAACGGCCTGAGCTGCGGACTCCCGGGCCAGATACGTTAAAATCGAAAGATCGCTATGCAGACCCCTTTCCTCCAGGAGCTCGATAGTCGCGTGCTCGTCTGCGACGGCGCCATGGGGACCATGCTGTACGCGCGCGGCATCTTCCTGAATCGATCGTTCGACGAGCTCAACCTGACGCAGCCGGACCTCGTGGCGGAAGTGCACCAGGCGTACGTCCGCGCGGGGGCGGACGTGATCGAGACCAACACGTTCGGCGCGAACCGCATCAAGCTCGGCGCGTTCGGTCTCGCCGAGCGCGTTCACGCCATCAACGCGCAGGGGGCGAAGATCGCGCGGCACGCGGCGCGCGACCAGGTCTATGTCGCCGGCGCGATCGGGCCCCTCGGCATTCGCGTCGAGCCGTGGGGAAAAACGGGTGTCGACGAGGCGCAGGAGCTCTTCCGCGAGCAGGCCAGGGCACTCGTCGACGGCGGCGTCGATCTCTTCATTCTGGAGACCTTCCGCGACGTCAACGAGATCGGCGCGGCCATCCGCGCCGTCCGCAGCGTCTGCAACCTCCCGATCGTCGCGCAGATCACGACCGGGGAAGACGGCAACAGCCTGGACGGCGTGGCGCCGGAGTCCTTCGTGCCGGACCTGGAAGCGCGCGGCGCCGACGTCGTCGGCCTGAACTGCAGCGTGGGACCCGCCGCGATGCTCGAGACGCTCGAGCGGATGGCGCGCGTGGCGCACGTGAGGCTCGCCGCGCAGCCCAACGCCGGCAGGCCGCGCGAGATCGAAGGGCGCAACCTCTACCTGTGCTCCCCGGACTACATGGCCTCGTACGCGCGCCGCTTCATCAACGCGGGGGTGCGGCTCGTCGGGGGCTGCTGCGGGACAACGCCGGACCACATTCGCGCGATCAAGGCGGCCGTGCGCTCGCTGGCGCCCGGCGGGGCGCGCCCCGGCGGCGCGAAGCCGGCGGGCGCGGTCGCGGCGGCGCCGCTCCTTCCGCCGGTGCCGCGCGAGCAGAAGTCGCGGATGGCGCACACGCTCGCGCGCGGCGGCTTCGTCGTCAGCGTCGAGCTGACCCCCCCGCGCGGCGCGCAGATCGACGCGCTCGTCGAGTACGCGCGGACCCTGAAGATCCGCGGAGTGGATCTCGTCAACATACCCGACAGCCCGCATGCCAGCGCGCGCATGAGCGCGTGGGCCGCGGCCCTGCTCGTGCAGCAGCAGACGGGCGTCGAGACGATCCTGCACTATGCCTGCCGCGACCGGCACCTGCTCGGGATGCAGTCGGACCTGCTCGGCGCCCATTCGATGGGCGTGCGGAACATCCTCGTCGTGACGGGGGAGCCGCCCAAGGTGGGGGACTATCCCGACGCCACGTCGGCGCCTGACGTCGATTCGATCGGCCTGGCCAACGTGGTCACCCGGCTCAATGGTGGTTCCGACGTCGGCGGACAACCCATCGGCAGCCCGACAGCGTTCCACGTCGGAGTCGCGGTCAACCCGGGCGCGCTCAACCTGGAGGAGGAGCTGCGCCGCTTCGCCTACAAGGTCGAGGCGGGCGCGGAATTCGCCATCACCCAGCCGGTCTTCGATGCGGCCGAGTTCGGCGCGTTCGTCGAGCGCATCCGGCACCATGGGATTCCGATCATCGCGGGGATCATGCCGCTCGAGAGCGCGCGCCACGCCGAGTTCATGGCCAATGAAATCCCGGGTGTGCGGGTGCCCGAAGCGCTCGTGGAACGGATGCGGCGGGCGGACGGCGAGGGCCGTGCCGTCGAGGAGGGCATGGCCATCGCCCGCGAAATCGCGGCCGGGGTTCGTCCCCTGGTACAGGGCCTGCAGATTTCGGCCCCGCCCAGGGCCATCGACGTGGCCGTCGGGCTGGTCGAGGCATTTCTTGCCCCTGTCCAAGCCAAAGGGATATAGTCGAGGGCTATGGCCTTGTTCGAACGGAAGCCTGACGCGGAGAATGCAACCGGCGACGCGGCCACCCGGGCCCTGTCGGTGGCGGCCGTGGAAAACGACTTTGTCGAGGGCGTCTACGACAAGTTGTCCTTTGTGTACGACCTGACCTTCGGTCCGACCCTTCATCCCGGCCGCCTTCAGGCGATCGAGCGGATGAATATCCAGCCCGGGGAGCGCGTTCTCGAGGTCGGTGTCGGCACGGGGATCAACCTCTCGCTGTATCCGCGCGAGGCGACGGTCACCGGAATCGATTTCACCGCGTCGATGCTCGAGAAGGCGCGCGAGCGCGCCGCCCGCAAAAACGCCGCCCCCGTCCGGCTGTTGCAGATGGACGCCGCGGATCTGAAGTTCAGCGACGACTCGTTCGACATCGTCTACGCCGCGTACCTGATCAGCGTCGTCCCCGACCCGGTCAAGGTGGCGCTCGAGATGCGCCGCGTGTGCCGCCCCGGCGGCCGCATCATCTTCCTGAACCACTTCCTCAGCTCCAACGCCCTGCTCTCCCGCATCGAGCGACTGATCTCGCCCGCCACCATCCACATCGGCTTCAAGTCGGACCTCGACCTGCCCGCCTTCCTCGCGCAGGCGGATCTGAAGCCCGTGTCGATCGAAAAGGTGAACTGGCCGAAGATCTGGTCGCTCGTGACCTGCCTCAAGTAGATTGCAGGCTACCGTTCAGCATTCAGCATTCAGCATTCAGCGTTTAGCATTTAGCATTCAGCCAGCGTTCAGCGTTCAGCGTTCAGCGTTCAGCGTTCAGCGTTCAGCATTCAGCATTCAGCGTTCAGCATTTAGCGTTCAACATTAGCGTTCACCGCTGGCTGGTGGCCGCTGCGGCGGCAGCAGGACCCGACGAGACGGCGCCGGCGGCGTCGAGGCTGGCGGCGACGGCCGGGAGGGCGACTTTCAGCACGTCCTCGAGCGTCGCGGCCGGCACGAAGGTCATGTCGCGCCGGACCTCTTCCTGGAGCTCCTGCAGATCCTGCGTGTTCGCCTGGGGCAGGATGACGATCTTGATCCCGTGGCTGCGCGCCGCCAGCGCCTTCTCGCGGATGCCCCCGATCGGCAGCACCAGGCCCGAGAGCGTGATCTCCCCCGTCATCGCCACGTCGGCCCGCACCGGCACGCCGCGCGCCGCCGAGACGATGGCGGTCGCGATCGTCACGCCCGCGGACGGCCCATCCTTGGGAATCGCCCCCGCGGGGACGTGGATGTGGAGGTCGTGCCTGGTCAGCAAGTCCGGCGCAATGCCGAGCGACGGCGCCATGTGCCGCACATGGCTGAGCGCCGCGCGCGCGGACTCCTGCATCACGCTCCCGAGCTGCCCGGTCAGGGTGAGATGCCCGCTGCCTCCCGGCAGCAGCACCGCTTCGATATACAGGACGTCGCCGCCGACCTCGGTCCACGCCAGGCCCGTCGCCACGCCGGGACGCGAGAGCCGGAACGCGCCGTCGGATCGGAAGCGCGCGGGGCCCAGATACTCCGCGACGTCTTTCGCCGTCACGTGACCGACGGAGGAGGCGTTGGTCGCCACCCTCGCGGCCACTTTGCGCGCGAGCGCGCCGATCTGGCGCTCGAGCGAGCGCACGCCCGCCTCGCGCGTGTACTCCGAAATCACGCGCCGCAGGGCATCGTCGTCTATGAGGAGCTGCTCCGGCGTCAGGCCGTGTTCCTCGCGCTGGCGGGGGACGAGGTACATCTTCGCGATGTGGACCTT
>JANOJK010000162.1:0-4924 GCA_031408165.1 Acidobacteriota bacterium
AGCACGATCGGACCGTAGAGGAAGGCGATGACGTCGCTGGCGCCGGGCAGCGGTTCGGCGCGGAGCGTCATCGGCAGCGTCACCTCGATCCGATCGCCATCCCGCCATTCGCGATCGATCCCGACGTAATCCGTCGCGGAGACGCCAGCGGTCCAGCGGCGCCCGTTGACGCGGACGGCGATCCGGCTGCACCAGGCTGGCTGACGAACATGAACCGTCGCGCGAACGGGTCTGGCGACCGATACCGCCAGTTGCGTGACCGCCGTCTCGGGGAAGCTGGTCGTCTGGCGCAGCGTCATCCCCATCTCCTTCCACGTCACCACCGACGCAATGAACAGGTTGACCCACAGTGCGGCCGAGCCCTTGAAGTAGATGGAGTCGCCGTATTTCGCGTGGTTCTCCATCCCCGTGCCGGTGCAGCACCAGAACGATCGTTCCGGCGTGTTGAAAAGCCGGACGTACCCCGGGCGCGTCGCCTGGAAGTAGGTCATCATGCCGCTCGCCGGATCCTGTGACGCCAGGATGCCGTTGTAGAGAGCGCGCTCGTAATAATCAAAATACGCGGCTGACGGCTCGTCCTGCCACAGCATCCGGGTCAGACGCAGCATGTTGTGCGTACAGCACGTCTCCATCGTTTTCGCCGAACCGAGATGCCGGGCGAAATCGGCGGGCGGGAAGAAGTGCTCGTTGTCGCCGTGACCTCCGGTCACGAACGATCGCCGTTCGACGACCGTCTGCCAGAAGAAGCGCGCGGCGCGGCGATATCGCTCGTCTCCAGTCAACGCAGCAATCCGCTGGAAGCCGATGGCTTTCGGGATTTGCGTGTTGGCATGCAGTCCGTCGAGCGGATCGCGTGCCTCGGCGAGCGGTGCGAGGAGCGCCTCGTGGCTGAAGCGGCGCGCCAGGTCGAGATAGGCCGAGTCTCCAGTCAGAGCCGCGACGTCCGCGAGCACCTCGTTCATACCGCCGTGCTCGGTGCGCAGCATGCGTTCGAGCTGCGCGCCGCTCATTGGCGCGATCGACGCGGCCGTCCACGCCGCGAGCCGAGTCAGGACGTCGAGCGCCGGCCGGCTGGCGGCGTACACGTGCGCATCACGCAGTCCGGCGAACACCTTGTGCATCGTGTACCAAGGCACGCCGATGACCGGCCGGCCCGCGACGGCATTCTCGAGCTGCGCCGCGCCATCCGGAAAGGCGCACACCACCCCGCTTCGCGCGGCCGTCTGACAGGCGTGCAGCTCGGCAACGATGTAGTCGACGCGCTGCTTCATCCGGTCGTCCCCGGTCGACCCGTACATCAGCGATGCCGCGCTGAGATAGTGGCCGAGGGTGTGGCCGTGACAACGGATCCCGACCCAGGGCTCCTCCGACTCCCAGCCTCCGTACACCGGCGCTTTCGGCTCCAGACCGGCATTCGCGCGGAAGTTGTGCAGCATCCGGTCGGGCTGCAGGGAGAGCAGATAGGCGCTATCGCGACGCTGCGCATCGAGGAACGGGCCGTCGATCAGGCGCACGTCGTGCAGTGGGACCGGCTCCGGGCCCGCCGTCGCGGCGCGGGGTGCTCGGGTCGCGGCGACGATGGCAGCAAGGGTCGCCAGCATCTCGCGCCGTGTCAGCCGGGCCGCCGTTCTGGCGGGTTGCGCCGCAGAGGCACGGGAAATTCCTCGCATCATCGATCTCCTTGGCGTCGCCCTTCCCGGTGTGTCGGCAGCGGTCCGCGATAGTCAGGCGCCGCCCACGACATCAGGCCGCGATTATGGATCGGGGCCCCGCGGTCGCAGGGGCAACGATGCCCATCGGAGGTGCCCGCGAGGATCACTCCCGTCGGCGGCACGGTAAAAAGCGTGCGCGGGATACTAGGGGACACTTCGCCCGTCCTGGCCGTTAGTTCCTTCACGTGCGTGTGGGTGGGCGACCCGGACTCCAGCCAGCGTCCACTCTACGCTGCTGATGGGCTCCCGATCGCACAGACGTAAACCGGTGTTTGTTCTCGTGCCTCAGCGGGATGCGGGTGCCCCGAGATTCCGCGCAATTGCGGGCGGCGCGCTGGCGCTGATGCTCGTGACGATTGGCGGCGCGCTTCTCCTTCTCCCGCAATGACAACTCCAGCCGATCACTTCGGTGTTCGGCTTCGAGGAGCCGACTCACTGGAGTGTCTTCTTGGTCGCCGTGCCGTAGCTGAGGCCAAAGCCGAGCACGTATCGGTCCTGCACCCGGTTCCTGTACGCGTAATCGAACGTCTCCGCGTACCCGGGCACGTCCGGGGCATTCCTGTCCACCGCGGCCTGATCCGCCGGAATGGTAATAGGGAGTTTTCCGGTGGGTTTGAACCGGCCCCTTACGACATCGAGCAGCGCCTCGGCCTTGACGTCGAAGGTCGCCAGGAGGGCCACGGCGCCAGGTTCAACCTCGTTGATGACCCACGGATTGATGAAATTGATGACCAGCACCGTCGGCTTGGTTGCCTCGATCTGTTTCACCCTGGCGACGTCGATACCCGTGAGCGGGCTCAAGGCGATGTCGGCGTAGTCATGCTCGGGCCGCTGGTAGACGCTGGGGCGTAACCACAGCAGGGCCACGTCCGCTTGTTCCAGGGAGTCCACGACCTGCACTGAGCGGTCCCGGGCGAGCAGCGCCTTGAGTGCCACAGTGGCGCTGATCGCGTTGGCACCGGACTCGCCGCGTCCGCCCCTTCCAATCCCTCCCGCCGCATTCGGCAGTTCTGGAATCCCCGCTGCGCCCTGACGGCCGCCCGCGCGCTGGCCCGCGCCGCCGCCACGGCCTGTCCCCCCTCCCTGGCCCGTCATGACCTCGACGAAAATCTTCCTGGCGCCTGTAATCGGCAGCAGCTTCGTGTCGTTGCGCAGGAGAACGATGGACTTCTGATGCGCCTCGTCTGCCCGCGCCGCGGAGGCGGGTGCGTTGGCGATCCTTCGAGCGTTGTCGGGGTCCGTGTAGGGATTCTCGAATAGTCCCAGCTGGAAGATCTCCGTGAGCAGAAGTGTCACCGACGAATCGAGGTCCGCCTCGCCGAGAAGGCCCTGGTGCACGGCGTCAAGGAGCCCCTGCGGATTATTGTTGTCCGAAAACAGGCTCACGCCGGCTTTGACCGCCTTCGCGAATCGCTGCGGTGTCGTGAGCGCCTCCACGCCGAATGCATTGTTCCCGAGAACTCCGGAGTCGGTATTGACATACCCTTTGAATCCCATGCGTCCGCGAAGAAGCCGGGTGAGAATCGCCGTGTTATACGCTCCGGCCACTCCTTCAAACTGCTGCTGGTCAGACTGCCACCACTCGCGGGGAAACTGTGCAGCGCTCTTCTCGTTGGACGGATTGTTGTAGTAGCTCATGATGGAACTCGTTCCAGCATCCACAGCGGCCTGGAACGGCTCCAGCTGATATTTGAACAAGCTGCCGGGCGTCGGGTACACCGCCCACTGGCCCCACTCGCTGTGCGGATCGAGGCCCTTGTCGACGGCGCCATCGCCGGGGAAGTGTTTAATCGTCTGCGCGACCGATGTCGGGCCGAGCGCGGAGCCTTGAAAACCCAGCACGAGCTCGCGGGCGATGGCCGCGTTCAGCTTCGGGCTCTCGCCGAACGTGGTCTGAATGCGGTACCACCGCGGTTCGGTCGCGACCTCTACCTGGTAGCCATAGATCTTCTGGATTCCCGACGCACGCCACTCAGCACGTGCGATCTCGGCGAAGGCCCGAACAAGTTTCACATCATTCGTGGCCGCAAGGCCAAGCGTCCCCGGCCAGTTCGAGAACACGCCGGTCGCCTCGGCTTCTTCGTACACCAGGTTGTCTCGAATGTGATTGCGTGGATTCGATGTAAAGACAATGGGAATGCCGAGCCGCGATCGCTCCGCCATCTCCTGGGAAGCGTTCGCGCGCTCCGCAAGTTCGCCGGCGCCCAGATTGTCGCGCAGGATCAGGTAGCGGATGTGCCGCTGATTGATGTAGTCGCTCAGGGAATTCGCGTTGAACGACGTGATCTGCATCAAACCGGCCTTCTCCTCGAGGGTCATTCGAGAACGGAGGTCCGCCACGCGCTTCCCGACTGGCAATCGCCAATCTTCGTAGGGGTCGAGTACGCCGTTTCGGTTCAGATCTTTGAAAGACAGGTTGCCGCCGACCTTGAGCAGAGTGCCGACCCGAGTGGCGACGCCTGGCTGCGGGAGCGCGGTACCTGCGGCGTCCGCCGACGCGAGTCGGAACGCGACGATGACCAGCAGCGCAACGGAAAGGGAAAGCACGGATCTTCGGTTCGCCATTCTCGACCTCACTTCTGAACCAACTCTACTGTGCAGAAGCGGGCGGGACAAGCTTCGCCGAACGACATCAGCCGACCAGGGCCGAAGTCGCGATAGGCCTGAAACGCCAACGAGAACAGGGCGTACTCCCGGAGCTCCTTATGCTTTAGCCGGGGCACCCCGTATTATCGAGCGCGTGAAGACTTTGCTCACCTCGCGCACCCACAGGACCGCACTCGCAACCGCCGCACAACGCAGCCAATCAGCCCCGGTCAACCCCGTGGTCGAAAACGCGCTCTGGAGAAAGGGGACGTAAAGCACCGCCGCCTGCAGGGCCAGCGACAGTGCGACTGCGGCCCACAGCCAACGGTTGGAGAAGATGTCGTCGAAGGCGCTTCGTTCGTCCGAGCGCGCGTTGAAGACGTTGAAGAGCTGGCCCAGCATCAAGGTCGTGAATGCCATCGTCTGAGCGTAGCGGATGTCGCCCGAACCCTCGATCAGTCCGCCGGGCAATGCGGCATCGAGCACGGACAGCGTTCCCGCCGCCATCACCAGACCGACGCCGAAGATGCCGAACCACATCTGGCGCGTGATCACGCCTTCGTGCCGTGGGCGCGGCGCCGTGTGCATCACCCCCGGTTCGGCCGGGTCGACGCCGAGCGCGAGCG
>JANOJK010000184.1:0-1903 GCA_031408165.1 Acidobacteriota bacterium
GCCCCGAAAACTGTCTGGACGTGAAGGCGGAATCTCCCGCCAAGCCGCTCCTGATCGTGCCCGACAGCGACAAGGCCAGCGTCGCCAGCGCCCGCAAGCTGGGCATCGGCACCGTGCGCACGATCGGCGAGTCGCTGGACATCCTCGAGCAGGCCACCGCCGCGCACACGCAGCCCGGCCTGCTCGCGCGGATCGCAGCCCTGGTCGGCTGGAGCTAGATCTGAAAATGTCCGAACCCATCGACCCGCGCGTCACCATCGGCCATATCCATCTCAAGGTCGCCGACCTCGATCGCGCGCTGGCCTTCTACAACGGCGTGCTCGGATTCGAGCTCACCACACGCATGGGACCCTCCGCCGCATTCCTCAGCGCCGGCGGCTATCACCACCACATCGGCCTGAACACCTGGGAGAGCCGCAACGGGACGCCCCCTCCGGCGGGGACGACGGGTCTCTATCACGCGGCCATCCGATACCCGGATCGGGCCGCGCTGGCCGACGCGCTGCGCCGCCTCGTCGATGCGCACGTGCCCATCGAAGGCGCGTCCGATCACGGCGTCAGCGAAGCGCTCTATCTACGCGATCCTGACGGCAACGGCCTCGAGCTGTACTGGGATCGTCCGAAGGAAGCGTGGCCGCGCGGCGCCGACGGCACGATCCACATGACGTCGGATCGGCTCGACGTGGACGCGCTCCTCGAAGAAGCGCGCCGCGCGCCGGCGGGACCCGCCCCGGTGTTCCCGCCACTCGCCGCCGCCACGCGCGCACGGCTGGGGGAGCTGCGCACCGCCCTGCTCGCCCTCCACAAGGCGCTCCTGGATGATGCGAAAGTCGCGTATGAGATGGACCGCGGCCGCATCCCGTCCGCCGGCGCGCTGCTCCAGCTCGTCATCGGCGATCCCTGGTTCGCCTGGCTCCAGCAGCTCTCCGGCCTCATCGTCCGGATCGACGAGATGACCGCGACCGAGGCGCAGGCGACCGAGGCCGACGCGCGCGCGCTGTTCGAGCAGGTGGACCGCCTGCTCATCCCCTCCGAGACCGGCGCCGACTTCGCGCGCCGCTATTTCGAGGCCCTGCAGCGCCAGCCCGCCGTCGTCCTCGCCCACGGCCTCGTCAAGCGCACCCTCAAGGCCGCCTGACGCGCATGTTGTGAGCGACGACGGCGGTCAGCAGGCCGTTGGTCGCCGCCATCAGCACGACGGCCGCGCGCGGATGCCGCTTCCGCAGCCGCTCCGTCATCCAGATCGTCCCGACCGCGGAGCCCGCCTTCACCGCAAGGAACGCCGCGCGGTTGCCGACGATCGGTTTCATCAGGGGATTGCTTTCCTGCCCCGCTCCGCTCGACAACGCCCGGCTCGTCGTCGCGAAGTCCAGCGCGTTCAGCGCCGCGAGCGACACGTACATCGGGACCAGGGCTGGAGGACGTCGCGCCGCTGAAGGGGTGACAATCGTTGCGGCGGCGTTCGCGGCGAGCGGCGATACGTTCGCGTCGATCGCGGCGTTCGCGTCGATCCCCTCAATGGCCGAACGAAGAGGAGCGCCGGCTCGCTGCTCCTGTTCCTGAGCTTCGCGAGCCGTGGCCGGGCCGGCGGCCACCCCACATAGACACACCAACACACACGCGATGCGATACATGACGGACTCCATTCCTCGTCACGCCTCGCAATGGCCATTGCGGCGAACTCGGCAGAAACCGCCACCAAGTCGCGTACCACAACGCTTCAGCGGGATACGGTGCGCCAGGGGGCGGCGCGGACGGGAGAATTGCCAAGGTCAGGCAAAACCTTGCTGAGTACGCGAAAGGCTTTCCATGTGGCACGCGGGGTGCACCCTGGCCGCCGGAGGAGTTAACCCATGCGCTGGAGTACAGGCGATCGCGGCAACATCAACGACATGCGCGGCCG
>JANOJK010000205.1:0-4237 GCA_031408165.1 Acidobacteriota bacterium
ACGCGGAAGTAGTCCACGCGGCGGCCATTCAATGCCGCGCGGAAGTCGCCGGGCAAATAGGTCTCGCTCAGGACCGCGATGCCCGGTCCTGGCGTGCGCACCGAGAAGCTGGTTGTATTATTCGTGAGAACGTAGTTGGTCGCCGGCACGACCAGGCGGGAGGGCGTCCTCATCGCATGCGTGGCGTCGAGCGCCTGGCGATCGGTTGACTGGACCGCCGCCATGGGTCCCGCGTGTGACGCGACGTCCCGGAGCAGGCCGCGTGCCTCGTCGTACGTCGACACGCTTTCGACAAAGAACGCGCGCGGCCAAGCGGTCGTTCTGCTCGCCACCCTGAGCCGATCCGGACCGGAGACAGGAACATCGGCGAACCCTGGGGGGGCCGCGTCCGTGCGCGCGAAGAGGAAGCCGACGTTCAACATGTCCAGCAGCGGCTGCAGCCTGGCGAGGTCAACGGCCAGGACGAGCGTCATCCAATAAAACCCACGCCTGATGCCGGCCGCGTCGGCGAGTTCCCTGTAGACGGGCACCTCCAGCGGGTCCGCTCCGCCAATGCCTTCGAGCCGGTAGAGCGCCTGGGTTCCCGGCCACAGGACATAGTCCAAGCCCACCGTCCGGGAAGGTTCGTTCGCACGGTGGACCGTTTCCACAGCTGGAGAGATCTGCTCCATGAGGCCGCGCGGCCGTGGTTGCAGCAGGAGAGCATTGAGCCCGGCATTGGTCGATTCGGCATGAAGGCCGCCCGGCAACAACAAGGCGGCGACAGCCGCGGCAACAGCCAGCGGCAAGAGCGCGGTGCCCGCGCGAATGGCCCGGAAGCCCCAGGGCAAGGCAATGGCCAGCGGGAACAGTCCCAATCGGAGGATGCTGACGGGCTCCACGTTCTGCACCGCCGTGGCGCTCCACAGGGCGACCGCGAGCCACTCGACCACGATCGCCACGCCAAGCGTGATGAGCATCGTTTGGCGAGTACTGGCGTGTAGAAGCACTTCAACGCCCGACGCGGCGAAGACCATCAACAGCGGCAAGGAAGCGGTGGGAAACGTATCGTTGATGTGAAGGATGTTTCTGATGAGCGGAATCCTGACGAGCCAGGAGACCGGGAGGGCCCCGAAGGCAAGGGCAACGAGCACGAAGCCGGTCAGGCCGCACGCAGCGACGAACAGCGGACGATGCGTGACCAGCGATCCGAGCCCCACGATCCCTGACACGATCAGGACCAGCGCGAGCAGATGAAGTCCGGTATGGAGGGCACCTCCGGTGAGCGGACCGAGAAAGAACGCGTCGGCTTCCGGCAGGCCGCCGAGGACGACCACGGGCACGTCGTACGCGGTGGCCGAGTTCGCCAGTGCATCAGTGAAGATCAGCCAGTGCGGAGCCGTGACGAGCGCCACGGCCACGCCCGCCAGTCCGGCCGTGGCAAAACGCCGGCCGCGGGCTGCCCAGTTGCCAGACGACGTGAGGACCGCGATCGCTCCCGCTGCGTGAACCCCGAGCAGGGTGACCATGGCTTCCTTGGGGAGCGAGGCCACGAGCAGAAGCGCGGACGTGACCGCCAGCCGCACCGCCGCCGATACTCGCTGCCGGCGACTGCCGGCTGTCGCCAGCTGCCACCACGCCAGCAGCACCCACGGCGCATACGTAAGGCAGAACACGCCGGGGTGAGACATCTGGAACGTGTACACGCCGAGGAAGGGCGCCGAGAAACCCGCGACCACGCCGGCAGAGAGAGAACCGGTGGCTGCGAGCGTGACGATGGCGAGCCCCACTGAAAACACCAGCCGGTGGGCGACGTACTTGAGGTCCCACCCCAACGCCGGGTCGGGGGTGATCCACGTCAACCAGTGCAGCGGATCGAGGGGAAACGTGAGTCCCTGTCCCCAGAGCGGCCGCCCTGCAGCGTTGTAGCGGTTCCACAGCGGCCACTCACCGTCGGCCAGCGCCTCCCGCTGCACGCTCGAATGCGGGACGTCCTGCCACATCAGCGCTCCGACATCGGACCCACGCGGATTCTCAATCGACGCCAGCGCGCCGTAGCCAGGCGCGAACGGCGCCTGGCTGTACAGCAGATTGGCACCGTTGAAAAACGGCGACACCAGGCTCTGGCCCAGGAACACCAGGGGATACGCGGAGATCAGCGTGCCGGCAAGCGCGGCCGCCGCCACGACCGTGCGCGGATGCTGCCGGCCTGACGCCAACCCGCGCGCCAACGTCGCACTGGCGGCCGACGCACCGACGACCGGCTCGATCGACCAGACCAGCAGCGTGCAGAGCAGCCATCGTAGGACCAGCACCACGGGAATCGGCGTCCATCCGGGCGCGGGCGGGTGTGATGCGTCAGGGACGATCACAGCGAGGGCCAGGGCGAGCACGTAGCCGAGCAGCAGCCGCGCAAACATCGCAGACGGCGTATCCTGCCTGACCGCAAGCCGCCCTGAACCGACGGCAGCCGCCGCAAGCATCGCGACAATGGCGAGCGCAGCGACCAGGAGTCGCCCCGACGTACCGGTGAGCCGTGCTGCCCACACCGCGGCGACGAGGATCGTGGCGAACCGCAACCAAGTCGTCGTACGGGTCATGCGGCCGTCTCGGGCGGCCCGCCAGGCTCCGACTCTTGATACAGCGGTGACCAACGGAACTTCAGGAGCGCTCGAATCCATGTCCAGGGATCGCGGATCATCGACACTTTCTTGCCTTCACTCGGAGAACGCGCCCGATAGTTCACCGGGAGTTCACTCGGCTGATACCCCTTGCGCAGCAGCTTGATGACAATTTCGAAATCGAAGTCGAAGCGGTTCGACTCGAACGACAGCCCATACAAGCACTCGCGGCGGAACACCTTGAACATACTGAACGGATCGCGGAGGCGCTGCCGGTACAGGACATTGAACAACCCGAGGAAAATCAGGTGCCCGACGTTGTAGACCGAGGCGATCCATGCCCCCTCGTTGAATTGGCGGATCTTCCAGGCCGCGCCCTGTGTCGAGTGCCGGGAGCCAATCACGAAGTTGCGGCGGTACGCGAAAATTGGCGCGACGAGGGCGTCGTAATCCTCGACGTCGTACTCGAGATCGGCATCCTGAATCAGCACGACGTCGCCCGTGCACGCCGCCAGCCCGGTTCGCACCGCGTGCCCCTTGCCGCGGGGCCGCTCCTCCATGATCAGGCGGACGCGCGGATGCGCGCCATACCGCACGGCGTCGTCGCGCGTGCCGTCGGAGGAGTTGCTCTCGACGAGGATGATCTCGATGGCGACCCCGTCGATTGACTTGGCGAGTAACCGGTCCATCAGGACGGACAGCGTCGCCTTCTCGTTGTAGGCCGGGACAATGACCGAGAGGGTAGGCGGGGCGATCGGTTTCGAGCGGGCCAGGAACAGCCGCCGGCTGTTCAGCGCGCGAAACGTTCTCTGCCGCAGCCATCGAGGCGTGCTCCTGACCAGCAGGGTCAGCCAGCGCCGGGCGCTCCTGGAGGACACCGCCGGAATCTTGCCGCGGAAGTACTCCAGCGAGACCACACTGTCGTCGGCCTCGATGATCGGATCGCCGAAGCCGCTCTTGAGCAACAGGCTCTGGAGCGTGTCGGCAGAGAAATAGTGGAGGTTCCAACGGGTGAATTCCCACCAGACGTTTCGGAACAGCCGGGCGGTGCGACTGTCAACGGTCGGCGCGATGACCATGAGGGCTCCGGACGGCGTGAGGCGGCGCTTCACGTCCGCGAGGGCGGCGGCCGGGTCAGCAAGTCGTTCGAGCGTGCAGTAGAAGACGGCCGCATCGAACGCCCCTTCGGGCAGCGTGGCGAGGATGCCGCCGTCCACGTCCGTGCTCGACGCCGACACCACCTCGAGCCGGCGTCGACTGGCCTCCTCGGTCAGGAAGGCGTCCCCCGCAATCATCAGCACTCGCTGCACGCCCGTGCCGCCGTACGCGAGCAGGCGATCGAGGCGTGCTGCCGCATTGACGGCGTGCAGTTCGTAGACGCTCGTCTGCATCGCCGGCTCGCTGACGGCGGGGACGCTGTTCACCCCCTGAGGATTGAGGAACAGCAGGCGGCACTGCGCGCACTGGCAGACCGCACAGCCGTCGGCGACGAACGCGAAGATGATCTCTGGCGATCCGCATAACCGGCAGTGCCGTACCAGCTCCAGTCGAGGCCGCGAGGGAACCGGCACGCTCTGCATCGGCTTCACGCCCGATGGCTCACCGACAGGATCTCCCCGATGTTGATCCGCCGGTGT
>JANOJK010000266.1:0-2896 GCA_031408165.1 Acidobacteriota bacterium
GATGCAGGGCGTCAACCGGGAAGCGATCGTCGCCGTGCGCGAGGCGACCGCCCGCCTCGTCACCGCCGCCGGCGGCGTCACGACGCAGGAAGAGATCGACTGGCTGGACGGCATCGGCGTGGACGCCGTCGCCGGCATGGCTATCTACACGGGAAAGCTCGAGCTCCTTCCGCCGCCGCCCCTGTAGCTTCCGCGTGCCCGGAGCTTCCGCCTTCAGTCGAAAGAACAGCTGAAGAAGACGATGAACCCCTGGCCGCCCCTTCCCGTCTAAAACGGCGGCGAGGGAAATAATGATGAAATTCGGCCAGATTCCTGCAATCGCGGTCATGGGCGCGCTGACACTCGCAACCCCGGCGGCCGCATCCGAACAACACGAGACCGAGCGGGTCGACCGCACCGTCTCCATCCGGGCCGGGGGGCTTCTCCGGCTGAAGAACTTCTCCGGCAAAGTCATCATCACGGGGAGCAACCGGTCCGACATCGTGGTGCACGCCGTGCGGCGCGCCCCGCGCGAGCGCCTGGATCACATCAAGCTCGAGATCAGCGAAAGCGCCTCGGGCGTCCTGATCGAAGCGAACAAGAAGGACGACTCCTGGCGCGACCGCAACAACAACGTCGTCGAGACCGACTTCGACATCCAGGTGCCCGCCGACGTGGCGCTCGACGTGGACGTGTTTTCGAGCGACGTCCAGATCAAGGACGTCCGGGGACGGCAGCGGCTGCACACCTTCTCGGGCGAGATCGGGGTCGCGGGCGCGGAAGGTCCGCTGGACGCGGAAACCTTCAGCGGCGACATCGAGGTCACGGTCGCGCAGGGGACCTCCGCCAGCGTTGACTTCGACAGCTTCAGCGGCTCGCTCAAAGCCGACGTGCCCATGAGCTATCGCTCGACCAACCGCCGCCGCATCCGCGGCGACATCGGTGCCGGCGGGACGGACTATCACTTCAAGACGTTCAGCGGCAGCGTGCGGATCCGGTAGCCTGCAGCCCGAAGGCGGAAGTTGCGCTACCCTTCACGGGTGCGCCGCGTAGTCGTCGTCCCGCTCCTTCTCATCTGTGCCGCGGGCTGCACCCGCCCGGCTCCCCGTTTCTCCCTCGAGAACGCACGAGCGCACGTACAGATGCTCGCGGGCACCATCGGCAGCCGCCCGGTCGGCACGCCTGAAAACCTCCGGGCGCGGCAGTACGTCATCGACCAGTTGCGCCTGTTCGGTTACGAGGTACGCGTCCAGGAGGTCGACGCGCGCCGCCCGGACTACGGCCTGACCGCCCGCGTCGCGAACATCATCGCCGTCAAGCCGGGGGCCGAAAAAAACGCCATCGCGCTCGTCTCCCACTACGACTCGTATCCGGCGGCGCCCGGCGCCGCGGACGACGGGCTGGGGGTGGCGGTGTCGCTCGAGGCGGCGCGCGTGCTCGCCGCGCGCGACGGACGCCGGCACACGCTGTTCGTGCTCGTGACGGACGGCGAGGAAGCCGGGCTGATGGGCGCCGCGGGTCTCGTCACCGATCGCGACGTGATGGATCGCCTCCAGGCGTACATCAACATCGAGGCCACAGGATCGGGCGGCACGTCGATGCTGTTCGAGACCGGCCCCGGCAACGGCTGGATCGCCAGGCCCTGGGCCAGATCGGCACCGCACCCGCGCGGGGCGTCGTTCGCCGTCGAGATCTACCGCCGCCTGCCCAACGACACGGACTTTTCGATCCTGAAGCGCCACGACGTGCCGGGCCTCAACTTCGCGGCGATCGGCGATAGCTATCCGTATCACACCGCGCGCGACACACCGGATCGGCTGTCGGACGACACGCTGCGGCTGACGGGCGAGAATGCGGTCGAGACGGCCGTGTCCCTGGACGGGATGGATCTGTCGAGGCGTTCCGCCGCGGATCAGACGTACTTCGACATCGGTCAGGTCGTCGCGGTGTCGTGGGGCCCGGTCACCTCCTGGGTGATCGCGATCCTGTCGCTCGGCTGCGGGCTGCTTGCCTGGTTCAAGGCGGTGGGCGCGAGCGTGCGCCTGGTCGGCCTGGGCCGGTGGATCCTCGACGCGGTGTGGGCGGCCGTCGGCGTGGCGGCCATTGCCGGCGCCATGGTGGGCGGCACCTGGCTGCTGCGCGCCGCGCGCACCGTGTACCACCCGTGGTATGCGCGACCCGATCGGATGTTCCTGATGCTGCTGGCCCTCGGCATCCTTGCCGGCTGGCTCGCGGTTCGCCTCGGCGCGCTTTTGCCCAACCGCGCGCACGGTCCGCGGCATCCGATCCTCGTCTGGAGCCTGACCCTTCCGCTCTGGGTCGTGCTGGCGGGGGTGACCGCCGCGTTCGCGCCGGCCGCCGGCTACCTGTGGACGCTGCCCCTGCTCGTCGCCGGCCTCGGGCTCCTCGCGCTCCCGGCGACCAACGCCCTGGCGATTCGCGCCCTGTCCGTCCTCGTGCTGGCGGTCGCCGGCACGCTCTGGCTCCGCGACACCCTCGAGCTCCTGCGGTTCATGGTGGCGCTGCTCGGACGGATGCCGTTTGTGACGCCGGTCTGGGTGTACGCGGCGCTGATGATCGCGTGCGGGGCCATGGTGGCGCCACCGCTCGTCGCGGCGATCGGCGGGACCAGGCCGCTGCTCCGCCCGTCATTCATCACCGCGGCGCTCCTGCTCGCGGTCGCCGTCACCGGCGCCCTCGCCTATGCCGCGCCCGCCTACACGTTCAATCAGCCGCAGCGCCGCCACCTGCGAGTGTTGACCGAGCCGAACGCCGCGACGTCCACCTACGAAGCCGGCTCCCAGGAACCGGGGATCGATCTCGATGCCGGCGCGCCGGCCGGCTGGTACCGCGCGACCGACGTCCCGAAGGCGACGGTGCCGTTTGGCCGCTTCAGCTCGCCGTACGTCTTCCGCGC
>JANOJK010000294.1:0-2454 GCA_031408165.1 Acidobacteriota bacterium
CGGTGATCGCGTGCGCGTCGCCGCGCGAAGCGCGGCACGAGGGCGCGAGGATCAGGATCGCAAGCAGAGATCATGCGATCGGCTTGCGATCCTGATCCCCGCGCCCTCGTCTGGGCCGGCCTTGCGGCCGGCCACGCGAACAGCGCGCCACGCGGGACGTGCGCCTCTGTGCGTCTCTGTGAACTCTGTGGCTCTGTGTTCATCTTCTTCTCAAAGCGTCTCAATCACGAGGCCGCGCGTGTCGATCGTGAAATCGAGGACGCGGGCGCCGGCGTCGGCGAGCGCCTGGCGGACGGCGGGGATCGCTTCCGGCCTGGCGAAGCAGAAGAGGCACCCGCCGCCGCCGGCCCCGCAGACCTTGCCGCTGGCCGCGCCGGCGAGGGCCGCCGCGGCGAGCATCGCGTCGATCTCCGGCGTCGTGACCCCGGGGGCGAGCTTCTTGCGGTTGTCCCACTCGGCCCCGATCTGGCGGCCGACCTCGGGCCAGTCCCGCCGCTCGAGCGCCGGCCGCATCGCGGCGGCGATGTCGCGGATGCGCGCGAAAGCGAGCTGCACGCCGGCGTCGCCGTCGATGTGCCGCTTGGTGACGTCCCAGTTGTTGATCCCCGAGTTGCGCGAGGCGTTGGTATAGGCGAGCGCGAGACGCTGCTGGAGCTCCTCCGGGTCGACGTCGAGGCCGACGCGCCGCACCCCGTTGACCCCGAGCTCCACCGCAGAGATGCCGCCGTAATATGCCGGCCGGTAGTCTTGCACGCCGGTCGGCACGTCGATCGCCTGCGCCTCGACGTTCATCGCGATCTGGAAGATCTCGTCCGCCGTCCGGTGCCCGCCGCTCCATGTGTTCAGGGCGCCGCAGACCGCGATGTTCAACGCCGAGGATCCCGCGATGCCGGCGCCCACGGGGGAGTCCGACCGCGTCCGCAGCTCGAGCCCTTCCACCCGGAAGTAGTGCAGCAGGCGGCCGAGGAGCCGCAGGTCGTGGCTGTCGCGCAGCTGCGACCAGTGCTCCACCTCGACGCGCTCTTCGGAATCCTCGGAGACGATCACGAGTCGCCGGTCCGGGCGCGAGCGGATGTCGCAGCTGGCCCGCAGGCTGATCGCCGCGTTCAGAGTCTGCGCGCCGTCGTGAAACAGGTAGAGGGGCCAGATGTCCAGAGTGCCTCCGGCCAGATCGATCCGCGTCGGCGCCGAGGCGTGGATATGCACGGCGGCGATCATACCTTGGCGATTGCGCGCTATCATCTGAGGGTGTCACTTCGTGATATTCGACGCCATATCGGCCAGCTCGCCATCGTCGGATTCAGCGGACACGCGCTGCCGGACGAGGTCCGGATGATCGCCCGCGAGTTCGACGTCGCCGGCGTCATCTTCTTCGCGCGCAACGTGGCGACGCCCGAGCAGGTGTCCGATCTGTCCCGCGAGTCGCAGGAGCTCGCGGCCGACGTGCCGCTGTGGATCAGCGTGGACCAGGAAGGCGGGCGCGTCGCGCGCCTGAAGCGGCCGTTCACCGAATGGCCGCCGATGGCGACCCTCGGGCGCGCCGGCGCGCCGGGGGACGAGCCGCTGGCGGCGCGGTTCGCCACCGCGCTCGCTGCGGAGCTCCACGCCGTCGGGATCTCGATGGACTACACGCCCGTCCTCGACGTGCACACCAACCCGAAGAATCCCGTCATCGGCGATCGGTCGCTGGCGGATCGTGCCGAGGACGTCGCGCGGCTCGGCACCGCGATCATCCGCACGCTGCAGGGCGCGGGCATCGCCGCGTGCGGCAAACACTTTCCCGGCCACGGCGACACCAGCACCGACTCGCACCTTGAGATGCCGCTGCTCGACCATCCACCCGACCGGCTCGAGGCCGTCGAGCTCGTGCCGTTCAAGGCGGCGATCGCCGCAGACGTCGCGTCGATCATGACGGCGCACATCCTGATCCCGTCCCTGGACGAGGAGCTGCCCGGCACGCTGTCGCCGCGGATCATCGACGGTCTCTTGAAAAAGAAGATGGGCTACCGGGGACTCGTGCTGAGCGACGACCTCGAGATGAAGGCCATCAGCGGGCGCTACGGCCACAGTGAGGCGACGGTCATGGCGATTGCCGCGGGATGCGATGCCGTCCTCCTGTGCGAGCCGTCGCCGGAGAAGCAGATGGCCGCGCTCGAGGCCCTCATCCGCGCGGTCGAGAAGGGGCGCCTTCCCCTGACGCGCGTCGAAGACGCAATCGCGCGCCACCTGCGCGTCAAGGAGCGCTTCCTCGGCCCGCCGCGTGCCAGGCCCGCGACCGGCGCCGCGCTGCGCGCCATCCTCGGACGCGACGAGCACCAGGCGGTCGCCGCCGAGATGGCGAGGTTCGCCTAGCCGCATGCGCAAGCCGCGTGCGCTGCGGCCCGGCGACCGCATCGGCATCGTCGCGCCCGCCAGCCCCTTTGCCCGCGAGTCGTTCGAGGCCGGCGTGGCTGA
>JANOJK010000328.1:0-3004 GCA_031408165.1 Acidobacteriota bacterium
GAGATCGGCATTCGCACGGCGCTCGGAGCCGAGAGTCATCAGGTCGTCAGGCTGTTCGTGGGACGTGGTCTGCGCCTGTGTCTCGTCGGCCTGGTCCTCGGGCTGGCGCTCGGGATCGGTGGCGCGCGCGTGATCGCCGCGGCGGAAGGGCGCGAGCCGCCATCGGGGACCCTCGGCTTGGCCGCGCTCGTGGCGGTGTTCGTGGTTGGCGTCGCGCTCCTCGCGAGCTGGATTCCCGCGCGCGGCGCGGCGCGCATCGATCCGCTCGCCGCGCTGCGCATGGAGTAGCGCGCTCCAGGCCGAACGCCGGGCATCACGCCCGGGCGGACCCGTCCTGCGTGCGCGTACGAGGCGCCCTTCCTCTCGCCGCTGGCGAATGAGGTCGCTCGCCGACAACGCTGTATCGCCGCTTTCGCTACGCTTCTGACACAAGCCGGCCACGACGCGTGTCGTTGAGGAGGACGTCAACAGAGCGAGCATCAGGCCATATTCGTGACTGACGCGCTGCCACGACGAGAGACGACTGAGACGGTGAGACGGCTGTGATACAGTCGACAGATGGCCGCCGAGATGATCACCGTCAAAGAGGCTGGGCGCACACTCGGCGTCTCGCGTTCGACCGTCTGGCGGCTGATTCAACGAGGCGACCTGCCAAGCGTTCGCCGAGGTGGTCGGCGCCTCATTCCAGCGAGCGCCATTCGGACCGGTACGCGCCGGCGCCTCGCGCAGGGAATTCCTCCGTTTTCTGACGCGCATCCGATCTTCCGTCTGGTCGGCGCTGGCCGTGGCGGCGGCCGGACCCCTGGCGCCCGCGACAAACACGCCATCCTCGATCGGTGAGTCGCAGCGTTCTCTGGGATTCGAGCGCCATCCTCGCGTTGCTCGATGCCGACGATGCGGACCATGCACGCGCGGTCAGGGTGGCTCGCGACATCGCGGCCGAGCGGCGGCCGAGCTTCATTACCAACTACATTGAAGCGGAAAGCCACGCACTCCTCTTGCGGAAGCTCGGAAGAGCGCTCGCGCGCGAGTGGCTGCTGACCGGCGGGTTGACGGTCGTGCCGGCGCTCCCCTCCGAAGAGCAGAAGGCGAAGGAGATCCTGGCTCGGCACACCGACAAGGACTGGACGCTCTGTGACGCGATTTCGTTCGCGGTGCTCGACGCTCGACACGTGGTGCGAGCCTTCACGTTCGACCACCACTTCCGACAGTACGGACGCATTCAGGTGCTCGGCTTGCAGCGATGATGGCGCCGGCGCGCTGCCGAGAGAACCAGCGTCTGCAACAGTTAGCTGCGATTTTAGTGGGCCCACATTTGGGCCTAGTCCGGTGCGAAAGTGGCGATTCGCGGTGACTGGCGGGAAATGCGGCGGAATGGACTGGCAGGCCTAAATTCCTGCACTACGTATGACTTAGCAGGAACTGCCGATTTCACTCCGGCACATTGGCGATTCGTTCCCGATAACTCCACGTGGGGCCCAACGGGCCTCGCAGGACCCACATTAGACAGTTCGTATTGAGAGTGGCCGCGAGATTGGCGAACGGCGGCGGATCCGCGGGCGCTGCTCACGGATCAGGCCGTTCCTTGGGTCGACGTACAAACCGACGACGGGCCTATCGCCGCCACCGTATCTCCGATTGTTGCTGTAAGCGAGACGGTCTGGCCCGATGTAGCAATCCGTTTCGATTTCCCACATCACGTGATCCCAAATGTGGGATCCGCTGATGCTCCGGCGATCCAGCTTCTGCGAGAGCTCGCTGTGCACCTTGTTCCAGGGCCTGCCGATGCAGGAACGAAGGTAGCGCTTCAGCGGGTTGATCAGGTCTGAGAATTCCTTCGCGTTCCACCCGTACTGACGGCCGCGAGAGACCGGCAGCCTGACGGGTTCGTCGTAGTCAGCATCCGGATCGTATCGCCGGATCGGCAGCCCCGTTGTTTTCCTGCTCGGGTTGCTGTGTCCGCGCCGTGGCCGCTCGGTCACGACCTTGGCCATGTCGTCACGCATGCAAAGCTGCCCTCCTGGCCAGCCGGCCAGAATAGCAGACTTCGCGCGCTCTCGGGAGCCGTTAATTGCTTGATGCGATCGAGAGAGTCAGGCCGAGGATCGTGATCTGCGGACACGTTCATGGGGGCTTCGGTCGGTTCGTCGAAGGTCGAACGAGGCCCGAGCGCGCTCGCCGAGCCTGCTCTCAATGGCCATATCGCCCTTCAGGGCCCCTCGATTCGGTGCAACTTTCATGAGGCGCACGATCAAGCGCTCGAGGGCGGCTTGGCGACGAACGATGTACGCAGGGACCTTGAGACGGCGAGCCCGGTTGATGGCCGCCCTATAATCGACATGTGGCTGAGTCCGACCAGAGAGAGCGATCGGCGATCCTCTCGCGAGACACGAGCGCTGACGTCGAACGTCTTCAGATCGAAGCCTGGCGACGCATGACGTCGCTGGAGAAGGCGGCCCTCATGAGCCAGGCGACACATGACGTCGTGGCCCTTGCCCTGTCTGGCATCCGGCAGCGTCACCCGGGCGCGTCAGAGCGGGAATGCTTTATTCGGCTCGCGGCGCTCCAGCTCGGGCCCACCCTCGTCCGCGAGGTGTATCCGGACGCGGCTCAGATTCTCGGGCTTCACGTGTGACGCTCGGTCCGATTCAAATTGCCCTGCAGGTGGCCGAAGCCTGTGAAGCATGTGGACTCGTCTACCTCGTCGGCGGCTCGGTAGCCAGCTCGCTTGGTGGTGAGCCGCGGACCACGCTCGACGTCGACATGGTGGTTGACATGACCGAGTCGGACATCGGTCGCTTCCTCGCAGCACTTGGTTCAGGATTCTACGCAGATGAAGAGGCGATTCGGCGCGCCATTCGGCAACACTCCAGCGTGAATCTCATCCACCAGGCGTCAGCGATCAAGGTGGACGTGTTCATCTCCGGCGGTTCTCCGTTGGACGAGCAGCAGATCAACCGACGGCGCCGCGTTCAAGTGTCGCAGAGCCCGGATCAGTATCTGT
>JANOJK010000330.1:0-1797 GCA_031408165.1 Acidobacteriota bacterium
GCCTGTGGCCCCAGGGCGAGCCGGTGCTGAACGAACCGCAGGCGCAGAAAGCGCTGGGTGGCGATCGGTACGTCGCCTCCCTGCGTGAAGCGATCGACGCTGCGTTAGCGGCGCTGAGCGATCCAACCGCATCCCAGGACCCGGCCGCTCGGAGCAGCGCCGCTGAAACCGCGATTGGTCCAAACACCTAGATCAGTGCCGCATGACCGGCACGATTCGCTCGTCTGGTCCGCCTGCCGGCTGGAATTCGGCGGGGCGGCCCACTGAGGGTAAACACCGCTCCACGTCGTTGGCGAGACGCTTGTCGACAGACGCGTTGAGGCGATCGAACAGCCAGCGTTGAAGGCGCGTACCGGCGGAAATCTGACGCTGTTCGTCCAGCAACGTCGCGCGTTCGTCGGGCCGATAATCGAGCAACCGGTGATGGTAGAGGGCGGCATGCAGAGCGATCCTCTCGCCCATCAGGGCGCGATGCAGCGACCTCAGATGATTCCCCATCTCTGTTGAGGACATCGTCCGGTGGCGCCAATAGGGCGCGCCGGTACGGAGGTGGTCCGTCGTTTCGAGTTGGAACCTCTCCCGGTTGACAGCCGACAGCAGCGGAACCCCGGTGGCGCGCGTGCTGAAGGGAGCGAGGAAGAAGAAATCAGGCGGATGGCTCCGCATGAAATCGAGCGTGCGTCCGAGGGTCTGCTCGGTCTCTCCGGGAAAGCCCACGATCAACGACACGACCGTGGTGAGTCCGTGCTTGCGGCAGAGATCGATCGCACGGGCATTCGATTCCACGGTACAGGCCTTGTCCATGTTGTCGAGTTGACCCTGGTCCCCGGATTCGATGCCGATCTGGACCTGGTGCGCTCCGGCCGCCTTCATGAGCGCCGTGGTGTTCTCGTCGGCAAGATCGTCGGCGCGCGCATAACAGATCCACTTCACGCTGTTCAGACGCCGCTCGATGAGCGTGCGACAAAACTCCCGCAGCCGCTTGGGCGGCACGGTGAACAGCGAATCGAGGCACGTGATGTACTCGAGATCGAGCGTGCTGATGTAGTGCGCCCACTCCTCCACCATGCGGCCGGCGCTCTTGTAGCGAAAACGGTTGTCGCTGAACAGATACGGATAGTTACAGAAGTTGCAGCGATATGGGCACCCGCGGACGCTTTCGTAGTAAATCATGCGGTACCGCTTGCCGCGATCCGCCTGAGACAGCGTCCAGTCCGGCGTCGGAAGGAAATCGAGATCGGTCGTCCGGGGAACGCCGCTGTATACAATGCGCGCCGGCCCGCGCTCGACGATTCGACCGCCGGGTGGCGGCTGAAGCGCGGTGAAGCCCGAGCGCATCCAGTCGACCAGCGACGGCACCAGGAGCTCGCCATAACCGGCGGCCCAGATATCGACGTCGTCGACGTCGGCCGCCCCCTCCCGACGGTCGGCCAGCAGGCTCGCCAGGGGTCCGCCGACGACGATCCGGTTGTGAGGCCTCTTCAGCTTTCGCAGCAGCGGGGTCAGTTCGCTCAGGTCGCGGAGAAACGTGGTCGACCCAAACACGCAGTCGGCTTCACCGAGCAGTTGTTCCATGAGGCGAGGCCGGTCGAACAGATCGCCGTAGGTGGCCAGCATGTAGGGCACACCCTGCTGCCTGAGTAAGGTCGCCAGCAGGACCTCGGTCAGATCAGGAGCCCACAGATCTTCACTCGACGCGCGGGGCTTGCGGATCAGAAACTCGCCGAAGACCAGCTTGATCTTCACATCGAGCCACGCGTGCTCGGATGCGCGCCACTGCAGGAACAACTTGCGCAG
>JANOJK010000338.1:0-4378 GCA_031408165.1 Acidobacteriota bacterium
GTCCGGGCGTGCCTGAAATAGTCCGCCATCAGCGCTTCGACGCGCGGCCCCGGCGACTGCCCCGGGTAGCCGAACTGACCCGCGAGCCGCTCCTGCAGCTCGTGCCCGAGCACGTTGTCGTTGCGGCGCCGATCGAGGTGCACGAGCGATCGGACGCGCAGCAGGAAATCCTCCGCCTGCGCCAGCCGCGCCACGTCTTCCGGGTTGCGGCGCAGCAGAAAGGGATCCGTCACGGCGGCGACCGTGCGGGCCGCCGCGATGTCGCGCAATCCGCCCGGGGCGTCCTTGACGTCCGGCTCGAGCTGATAGAGCGTCGCGTTGAACTTCGCGTGCCGGGCGTCGATCAGGTCCTGTAGCGCACCGAGCACGTGGGCATGCGTCCGCGGCACGTGGAACACCCCGCGCAGCCGCTCGAACAGGGAGGCGTCGCCGGCCACGAGCCGCGCGTCGGTCAGCGCGAGCAGGAACTCGGGATTATCCACCTCCAGCTCCGCGAGCTCCGCCGCGTCGCGGACCTGATGTCCGACGACGAAGCCGGCGTCCCACAAGGGATGCAGCAGCCGCCGCAGGAACCGCTCCTCGGCATCGCCGACCGCCCCGTCAAAGAGGACGAGCAGATCGATGTCGGAGAAGGGACAGAGATGCCGCCGGCCATAGCCGCCGATGGCAATGAGCGCGGCGGCCCCACCCGAGGGCGCGGCCGTCGTGTAGAGCCGCTGCAGTTCCCCGTCGACATGCGCCGTGTACCGCCCGAGCGCGGACACGCCGCTGTCGCCCGCCAGGATGTCCCGGCCGATGTTGCGTCGCGCTTCCTCGAGCACCGCGGCCGGCGGTTCGCCGGGCTGGATCCCGCCGTCTGTCGTCACCCGCTTACCGTACATTGAATCCGCCACAACCTGCTTCATTCGCCGGGACACGGGCTTTGGAAGACGTCTACCCCTTCGTGCTGAACGAATACAGCAGGCCGACGCCGACGGAGCTCTGCGTCTTCTTGAACGCGCCCGACCGCGTCTTGAACACCGGGGCGTCCGACAGATCGGTCCGGTATTCGATCCGCCACATGAACGCGTCGCTCGGCTTCAGCTCCAGCGTGGCCGTGACGTCCTTCAGCGTCTGCACCGTCCCCGTCGTGAACCCCGACGCGTCGTCGTACCACTCGAAGCGGGGCGAGAACGCCACCCATTTGTTGGCCTGGAATTTCGCGTAGCCCGCGACGCCCTGCCAGTGGACCTTCGTGCCGGCGACGGTGTCCGTGCCGTAATCGTAGTTGCCCATGAGACTCAGCTTCGGATGCACGGCGAAGGTGACGAGGGTGTCGGAAAGGTGCCGCCAGTCGCCGTTGTTGTCGGCCTGCTCGGGGCCCGCCATGTAGTTCTGCACTAATGTGAGGGCGCCCGTCGGCTTGAACACGACCTGGGCGCCAACGGTTTTGGCGCTGTTGTTCTCCGCAACGTTGTTCCAGCCGTTGACGACCGTCGCCACCAGCGTGACCTTGTCGCTCGGGGCGTAGCTCGCGCGCACGCCGGAGTGGTAGTACGGAATCGCGAGCGCGAACAGCAGCGACCGGGAGTAGTTCCAGTTGTCCTTGGCCTCGATGACCTCGGCGCCGTGCTGCGTCACGAATTTGCCGACGTCGAACTGCAACCCTTTGCCGAGCGGCGCGAGATAGCTGATGAAGCCCTCCTCGATGTGCTCGAGGACCTTGGAGGAGCCCGGCTCGAGGCTCTGGACGATCGTCGTCGCGGGCCCGACGCTCAGCTTGACCTTGAAGCCGGCGCGCGACGCGGCGGTCGGCGCTTTCGCGAGCCAGAGCTGCGCCATGCTGAGACCGAACTGGTTGTGCCGCGTGTCGAAGTTCCGGTACAGCGCGTCGCCGTCCGGCCGGGTCGAGAACCAGGTATAGCGAGCGTCGACGAGGCCGCCGATTTCGGTGCCGCGGAAGAAGCTGAATGCCTCCGGGGCCTCGTCTGCCGGCGCGGGCGCGGGGACCGCGGCCGGTGGCGGCGCCGGCGTCGCGGCACTCTCGACCGTCGGCGTGCCGGTGGCCTGGGCGCGCGCGGCCCCTGGCGCCGCGCCAAACAGCAACGCCACGCTGCCGAGGCAGACGCATGCGCGCCGCACGATCCGAACGCGGTCGAACGCTGAGACTGGAGTCGACATGGCTGACCTCACTTCTTCGCGTTCGCCTGAACGCGCACGTTTCCCGTGCGGGCCCGCACGGCTGTCAGCCGCGCGGGCCCGCGTCATGAATCCAAAGTCGTCCGAATGGAGAACTCAGTGCGCCGGCGAAGGGCTCCCCGCAAGACGAGGGTTGTCGCGGAACGCCGGATCCGTGGCAACCGCCATCATCGTCCTCGAGCCTTCCGCGTGGACGTACGCCTCTTCGCCGTGCTGCGTGACGTCGAGACCGGTGCTCTCGTCCTCGGCCGTGGCGCGCAATGGCATCACCACGCTCACGAGCTTCAGCAGCACGAAGCTCATGGCGCCGCTGTAGGCCATCGCCGCGAGAACGGCCACGGCCTGGATGCCGAGCTGCGCAGGATTGCCGAACAGCAGGCCGTCGGCCACGCCGTTGAGGGCTTTCTGCGCGAACACCCCCGTCAAGAGCGCGCCCACCGTGCCGCCCACGCCGTGGGCCGCCACGACGTCGAGCGAATCATCGAGCGACGTCCTGACGCGGAAGACGAGCGCGAAGTAGCTGGGAAAGGCCGCCAGGGCGCCGAGCGCGATGGCGCTCATCGGTCCGACCAGTCCGGCCGCCGGCGTGATGGCGACGAGGCCCACGACAATCGCCGTGGCGCAGCCGACGGCGGTCGACTTGCGCGACCGGGCGACGTCGAGCAGCGTCCAGACGACCAGCGTGCCCGCCGGAGCGAGCATCGTGGCGGTGAACGCCAGCGCCGCGATCCCGTTGGCCGCCAGGGCGCTGCCGGCGTTGAAACCGAACCAGCCGAACCACAGGAGACCCGCGCCGAGCAGCGTGAACGGCACGTTGTGCGGCAGCAGCGAGGACGAGGGGTAGTCGCGGCGCTTGCCCACCACGAGCACCGCCACGAGGGCCGCCATGCCGGCATTCACGTGCACGACCGTGCCACCCGCGAAATCGAGCGCCCCCAGTTTCGAGAGCCATCCGCCGCCCCAGACCCAATGCGCGATGGGGCCATACACGAACACCGCCCACAGCGTGATGAAGGCCACGTACGCCGGGAACCGCATCCGCTCGACGATCGCTCCGGAAATCAGCGCCGCGGTGATGATGCAGAACGTGCCCTGGTAGCACATGAACAGCAGATGCGGGATGGTGCCGTTTGCCTCGAGGCCGACGCCTCGAAGGAACACGCGTGAGAGGTCCCCCACCACGGCGTTGCCAGGGGCGAACGCGAGGGAATACCCGATGACCGCCCAGGCGATCCCCACGAATCCGAGCGAGATGAAACTCATCATCAAGGTGTTGAGGGCGTTCTTCGATCGCACCAGGCCGCCGTAGAAGAAGCCGAGCGCCGGGGTCATGAGCAACACGAGCGCCGTGGACACCAGCATCCACGCGGTATCTGCCTGATTCATCGCACACCTCGGAAACACAATCTGTTCATGGTGATCTGCATGGAACTCGCGCGTCTCGACATCACGCTGTTGAGCAGAGCAAGACGGGAACCAGCCGCGCCACCTGGCCCAATCGGAGAAAAACAGCGGGAAAAACGGGCGGTTTCAGCTCGAGCAAGGCCTCACAAGCGGAGCGGCGACGGCGGACGCCAGAGAACATTTGTGTCGCCCCTGCTCGTCGTTTGGACATTTTTGTCGGCATCTGACGCGGCGAAGAAGACCATGTTCGGAGACCGACGACCAGACCGATCCCGACGGAACGCGGGCCGGTCTTGTCGAGACGACATAAATGTCGATTTTCCAATATGTGGTGACAATGTTGTCGCTGTCGCACACGCCGTCAGTTTGGCTGCCGGGCGCTGGCGGGCTACAGTTCACGGGTGCTGGCCTGCAGTTTCCTCGCTTCAGCGCCGCACGCAGTGAAGGGTAAACGGTGAGCTGCCACTGCTGGCATAAACTGTGGGCGTGGCGACGGTTGCGGTCGAAGTCGAATGGCTGATCGACAACGAGCGCGCGTACGACCGCGTCATGCACGCGATCGGGTCGGCCCGCCGCTCGATCTGGATGACGCAGCTCGCATTCGACCCGGATTGCCAGGCATACGGGCCCGGTGACGAAGGACGCCCGCTGGCCGACGCGCTCGTCGCCGCCGTGGCGCGCGGACCCGTGGATGTCCGGATCATCCTGAACGAAACGTTCCTGCTCGACACCGCACGGCCGCTGCGCCGGTTCTTCGCGGAACGCCTCAGCGGCCGCCCTCCGCTTCCCGGCACCA